>DATIPJ010000881.1:0-29423 GCA_035472155.1 Kofleriaceae bacterium | reverse complement strand
CGCGGTTGCCCTCGCACGTCTGCGGTTGCGACCGGGCGACGCGTTGCCGCAGCGTTGCCGCAGCGGTGCCACACTCGATGTCGGCCCGGACGGATCCACGCTAGGATGCCCGTCCGGGTTTCTTGTTTGGTGGATCCAAGGAGAGTACCTTGCACAGAGTGCAGCGTTTGTTCGGGGGATTCGTACTCGGAGCGTTGCTCTCGATCGCGGGTTCGATCGCCGGGTCGATCACCGGCCTGGGCGCGAGCGTCGCGCATGCGCAACCGTTGCCGGCGCAACCTGCACCGACCCGGCCCTCCGATGCGCCGCTGCCGTCGTGCCTCGACCAGACCATCAAGGACCAGCTCGGCGCGGACCTGAAGCCGCGCGGCGTGCAGAAGCGCGACTTCATCAAGAACAAGAAGATCGTCCTCGTCGGTCACGGCGGGCTGTTTGGCGGCGACCTCACGTCGTCGAGCTGGATCGCCGGCGGCTCGCTCGGCTTCTTCGTCACCGAGGACCTCGGGTTCAACATCGAGGTCGACCTCACGCCCCTCACGCTCGATCTCGACGCGCCGATCAACAAGTTCTTCGGCGACAACCGATTCACCCCGGGCATGGCGTACCTCGGCCTCGCCAACGTGATGTGGTCGCCGATCCACGCCAAGCTCAAGATGGGCGGCGGCATCGTGCATTCCGACATCATGCTGTTCGCGGGCGGCGGCCGGATGTTTCACGACGCCGTCCAGGGCCTGACGTTCGATGCCGGCGGCGCGATCGACCTGTTCGTGACCCGGGCCCTCACCGTCCGGCTCGACCTGCGCGATGTGATGGCGGTCGAGGAGATCTCGGGCGAGACGCGCTACACCAACAACATCGTCGCGACCGCAGGGCTCGCGCTCTACATCCCGTCGGGGCTGTGATGCGCGCGCGCCTGGCCTTGCTGCTCGCCGCCGCCGCGTGGGGCGTCATCAGTGCGAGCGCGCGCGCCGATGATGCGCCGTCGGGCGACCGGATGATCGATGCCAAGCTCGCGAAGGCCGACGCCGAGAAGAAGAAGCCGCCGAGCAACGCGGATCTGCCCGTGCTGCCGGGAACGACCGCGATGTGCATCGACCAGGAGATCGCGGACCGCCTCGCGATCAAGCGCAAGCGGCGCGGTGCGGTCGATCGCCTGTTCGTGAAGCAGGGCCGCCACGAGGTGTCCGCCGGCGGCGGCTACTACGCGAGCGATCTCTTGAGCGGCACGTACATCGTCGGCGGCTCGTACAGCTATCACATGACCGACGAGACGGCGGTCGAGTTCGCGGGCTGGTGGACGCACGCCAACGCGGACATCGTGCGCGCGCTCGAGGACGAGCGTGGCACCGTCGTCACCAACACCTACGAGCGCCAGATCTTCGCCGAGTCGCTGCTCGAGTGGAGCCCGGTGTACGGCAAGCTGCGCTTGGGTGGTTCCGTTCTCCACTTTGACCTGCACACCGACATCGGCGTCGGCGTCATCGACTCGAAGACCAGCCGGGGTGCGTCTGGGGTACTCGGGTTCGGCATAAAACTGTTCATGGGTCAGGCTCTCGCGTTCCGGATCGACGCGCGCAACCGGACGTTTCGACAGGAGCTGCTCGACGAACGCTTCCTGGTCAATGACAGCGCTGTAACCGCAAGCCTGTCGCTGTTTCTGCCATTCCATAATTGATAGCGCCGTCTGCGCGTTCACGTCATTTTGGGGAGAACGTCGATGCTCGCTCGCTGGAAGACCGATGTGATGCTCGCTGTGCTGGCGACCCTGGCGACCGCAGCACCGGCGATCGCAGCGCCCAAGTCGCGGCCCCGAAGGCCGGTGCCGCCCGCCCCTGCCAAGAAGCCCGCAGAGCCGCCGCCGCCCGCTCCCGCGCCGGTCGAAACCCCGGCCGACAAGCCCGCCGAGCCGGCCCCCCCGAGCCCGCCGGTCGCGACCAACGGTAGCAGCACGACGACCAGCACGACCACGCCGACTCCGGCCGCGGCGTCGCTGGATCCAGGCACCGCCAAGCCCGAGGGCGCGGCGGAGAAGCCCGCCGAAGGCCCCGATGTCGACAGCCTGCGCCAGGAGTACCTGAGCCTGCGCGACGAGCTGTTCAAGTCGCGCGCGCGGGCCAACGCGGTGGCGAGTCAGCTCTACTCGACGCGCATCCAGGTCAAGCTGACCTACACGACCGGCCGCTATTACAACCCAGCGAAGGCGTCGATCCGGCTCGACGGCGCGAACGTATACGAGGATGCGACCGGCGCGATCGCCGGGGATGACGGCGTGCGCTTCGACGGCTACATCGCGCCCGGACGGCACCTGCTGACGTTTCGCGTCGAGGCGAGCGGCAAGGACGACGACACGTTCACCTCGACGACCGAGAGCCAGATCGTGGTCAAGGCAGTGCCCGGCAAGGACCTCATGATCGCCGCCAAGGCGCGCGACTCGGGCGACATCGCCTACGAGTGGAAGCGCAGCGAGAAGGGCAGCTACGGCCTGGGCATCGACGTCTCGGTCAAGACCGCCAAGGTCGCCGAGAGCGCGCCGGCCCCATCGGCGCCGCCCCCGGCCAAACCCGCCAAGGGGGCGAAGAAGTGACATCGTCGGGCGTGGGCGTGCGAGGCGGCCGCGGCGATCGCGGGGGTCGGTCGCTCGGTGCGTCCGCCGTGACGCTCGCCTGTGCGTGCCTGGTCGCGGGGACCGCGCGCGCCAATCCATCCGCGTCGACCGCGTCTAGCACATCCGCCGCGTCGACCGGGACCGCCAAGGCCGCCGACCGGCGCGCGGTCGACGATCCGATCGCGAAGTACTTCACCGAGCTCGAGGCGATGAAGCTGGTCGACGCCGAGAGCGGCAACCTCGATTCGCTGCGCCGCGAGCTCGGCACCGCCGAGCAGCTGCTGCGCGACGGCGCGTTCGCCAACGCCGCCGTGGCGCTGTTTCTCATCCTCAAGTCGCCGCGCTACGCCGCGTTCACCGACTTCGTCGAGTACCAGAACGCCGAGTACGACCTCGGGGTGGCGCTCGCGCGCGCCGGCAGCTACGGCGCCGCGCTCGATGCGCTCGAGGCCGTGCTGCGGCGCGGACCGGCAGCGCCGTACTGGGGGCCGGCGCACCGGCGCACGGTCGACGTCGCGATCGAGACCCGCGATCACGCAGGCGTGCTCGCGCGCATCGAGGCGATCAAGCTGGCCGACCCGATCCCGCCGTCGGCCGCGGGCGAGCGCTCGTACCTGCGCGGCCGCGCGGCGTACGACACCGGCAAGCTGGCCGACGCCGAGGGCGAGCTCGTGCTGGTCTCCAAGCAGAGCCGGCTGTACTCGTCGGCGGTGTATCTGCGCGGCGTGATCCGCGCCCGGCAGAACAAGTTCCGCGACTCGGCCGAGGCGATGTGCGAGATCGCCGCCACCGAGGACAATGACAAGGTGACGTTCGTCGTCGACGATCGCTACTTCACCATCAAGGACCTCGCGCGGCTGGGCCTGGGCCGGCTCGCCCACGAGCAGGGCGAGTACGACGACGCGTACTACCACTACTTCCAGGTCCCCGACGACTCGACCTATCTGCCCGACGCGCTGTTCGAGGCCTCGTGGTCGATGTACCAGAAGCGCGAGCTGCCGACCGCGCGCGACCTGGTCGCCGAGTTCCTCCAGACGTTTCCGTCGTCGCCGCTGTGGCCCGAGGCCAGCCTGCTCGCGGGCTACGTCGAGCTCGCCGACTGCAAGTTCGATGCGTCGCAGAAATGGTACGACGCGCTGACCCTGAAGCTGCAGCCGATCGTCGACGAGATCGACCGCGTGCGCAAGGATCCCGAGCTGCGCAAGCAGCTGTTCAATACCGCGCTCACGCGTTATCGCGTGGTCAAGGACACCGGTGAGCTCGCCGGCCAGAAGGCCGCCAAGGTCGCGCCCAGGTCGCCGATGGACGAGCTGGTCGCGCTGCTCCGGCTCGATCCGCGATTCATCCGGCTGACCGACGCGATCACCGGTATGCACGAGCAGGCCAACACCGCGCCCGCGGTCGTCCGCGAGTGGCAGCACCTCGCGCGCGAGGTCAGCCAGACCCGGGTCGCCCAGGTCTCGACCGGCCGCTCGCTCGAGCAGGAGCAGCTCGCCGACGCCAACGCCCTCGTCGAGGACATGCGGCGCCTGGTCGAGCAGATCCAGGAGCACAAGAGCGAGCTCGCACGCGCGCGCCGCGAGCGCGTGATCGCCGCCGCCGACGCCGGCGAGGAGGACGCGCGGCTCGACAAGCTGCTGGAGCGCGCCCGCGCCGCCGAGCGCAACGCGGTCGCCGCCGCCGACCGCGCCGCCGAGGCGGTCACCACGCAGACCGCGCCCGGCATCAAGCCGATGATCGAGCGCGACACCGGCGACGCGCGCCGGCTCGACAAGGCCTCGCACGCGCTGCTCGAGAAGCTCGAGCAGGCGGGAGACCGGCTCGCCCAGCAAGCGGTCGACCGGCTCTACAACGACACCCGCCGCGTGCTCGACAAGGCCAAGCTCGGCAAGGTCGACGCGATCATCGGGCAGAAGCGCAAGCTCGACATCGAGGTCCAGGATCTCGCCGCCGGGCGGTTCCCCGAGGAGCTGATCGGACGAATGTGGAACGCGAGCATGATCGGAGACGACGAGGAGTTCTGGCCCTGGCAGGGCGAATACTGGGCCGACGAGTACGAGGGCTGGCGATGAGCCCTGGGACCCGACCGGCGACGGTCACGGCGCCGAGCGCAGGTACGACGACTGCTGCGGTCGCAGCCCTGGGCTTGGCCCTCGCACTCGGCGCGGGCACGGCGCTCGCGCAGAAGCCCGAGCGCGAGGTCGACACGTCGCGCGGCCCGGCCTCCGAGCTCTACATCCGCAAGCGACCGCCCGCCCCCGAGGCGCCCGTGCTGTCGCCCGAGCTCAAGACGCTGCTCGCGTCGACCGAGAAGAAGCGTGACGACAAGCGGCTCGAGGCGATCGGCCTTCTGCGCGCGTTCCTCGACAGCAAGCCGACCGGCGAGTCGCGCGCCGAGGGCACGTTCAAGCTCGCCGAGCTGCTCTGGGAGGAGTCGCGCCGGCAGTACCTCATCAAGATGGATGAGTTCTCGCGCGCGATCGAGAAGTGCGCCCAGAAGCAGAACAACTGCGAGCAGCCCAAGGAGCCGCGCATCGAGCTCAACGAGGCCGAGGCGCTCTACCTCGAGCTCCATGATCACCACCCCGCGTTCCGCCGCATGGACCTGGTGACCTACCTGATCGGCTTCGCCGAGAAAGAAGCGCAGCGCGAGGACGCCGCGCTCGCCCGGTTCAACGAGGTGATCGAGAAGTTCCCGCGCTCGCCGCTGTACGGCGACGCCTGGATGATGGTCGGCGAGCACCACTTCGGCAACGCCGAGTGGCCCAAGGCGATGGCCGCCTACCAGCACATCCCCGACGACGCCGCGACCAGCGACCTGGCGACCTTCAAGATCGCGTGGTGCGAGTGGAAGCTCGGCAACACGATCCAGGCCGCCAAGGACTTCAAGCGCGTGCTCGACAAGTCGGTCGCCGCCGAGCGCACCGGCACCGAGGCCCAGCGCCGCCGCAGCGCCTCGCTGCGCGACGAGGCGCTCCAGTACATGGTCGTGGTGTTCACCGAGGATCGCTCGATCACGCCCAAGGAGGTCTTCGACTTCCTGGTCTCGATCGACGGCGAGCAGTACTCGCGCGACGTCATGGTCAAGGTCGCCGAGAGCTACTCCGCACAGACCGAGTGGGATCGCTCGAACTCCGCCTACCGGTTCCTGATCAAGATGGACCCGGAGTCGATCAAGGCGGCCGACTACCAGCGCAACATCATCAATAACTGGAACAGCGCCCTCGACGTGGACCACGCACAGGAGGAGATCACGGTCCTGCTCGCGAGCTATGGACCCCACAGCGAGTGGGCCAAGGCCCAGCGCAATCGCGAGGCGCTCGTGCGCTCGCTCGAGGTCACCGAGGATCTCGTGCGGGTCACCGCGACCAACATCCACGCCGAGGCGCAGCGCCGCGAGAAGAGCCTCAAGCGACCCGAGCAGAAGCAGTGCTCGACCCGACCGGACCTCCCGCAGGACGTGCTGTCGATGTACACGCGCGCGTCGGACGCCTACGGCGCGTACCTGACCGCGTTCGGCGGCATCAAGAGCACGCCCGACAAGCCGGAGAAGAGCGAGAAGAGCGAGAAGAGCGAGAAGCCGAACGAGAAGATGACCGAGAAGACGGTCGAGATCCGCTACTACCGCGCCGACATCCTGTGCTTCAAGCTCGCCAAGGTCGAGGCCGCGGGCGACGAGTACCTCGCGGTCGGCAGGAGCGCGCCCGTCGGCAAGTACCACAAGGATGCGCTGTTCAATGCGATGAATGCGTTCGAGCTCGCGCGCCCCAAGGACACCGCCGGGCGCCATCAGCTCTATCCGGTCGACAAGAAGTTCGGCGAGGCGATCGACCTCTACGCGACGCTGTTCCCCGCCGACAAGACGCTGGTCGGCGTGATCTTCAAGAACGGCCAGATGTTTTACGACTACAACGACTTCGACGAGGCGATCAAACGCTTCGGCGTGATCGTCACCAAGTACCCCGACGACGAGAACGCCGGGCCCGCCGGCGATCGCATCCTGTCGGCGCTCAACAAGGCGGCCGACTACGAGAACATCGAGAGCTGGGCGCGCAAGCTCAAGAAGGCCAAGTCGTTCGCCGGCAAGGACCAGCAGGATCGGCTCGATCGCCTGATCGTCGAGGCGATCCAGAAGAGCGGCGACAAGTACGCCGATGCCGGCAAGTACACCGAGGCGGCGACGTTCTACATGCGCGTCCCCAAGGAGACCTCCGACGGCAAGCTGTCGGCGCAGGCGCTGACCAACGCCGGCGTCATGTACGAGAAGGCCAAGCAGCCCGAGAAGGCGGCCGACATCTACCTCGACCTCGCCGAGAAGTACGGCGACAAGAGCCCCGACATCGCCGAGAAGGCGGCGTTCTCCGCCGGCCAGGTCTACGAGAAGGTCATCTACTACGACCGCGCGGCCAAGGCCTACGAGCTGGTGTGGACCAAGTTCCGCAATGGCACCAAGGCAGCCGACGCGCTGTACAACGCTGCCCTGCTCCGCCAGGCCCTCGGCCAGAACAAGGAGGCGATCGCGCACTACAGCGAGTACGCAAGGAACTTCAAGGCGCGCAAGGACGCGCCCGACGTCGCGTTCAACATCGGCGTGGTCTACGAGCGCGCGGGCGACGACGGCCCGGCGTTCAACGCGTTCACCGACTACGCGCGGGTCTATCGTTCGACCGGCAAGCGGATCGTCGAGGCGCACACGCGCGCCGGGCGGACGTCGTTCCGGCTCGGCCAGCTCAGGCGCGCCAAGGACGACTTCGCCGCCGCCCAGAAGATCTGGAAGACGATGACCGGCAAGGACAAGAAGGACGCCACGACGTGGGCGGCCGAGGCGCGCTACTACGAAGGCGAGCTGGTCTTCCGCGAGTACGAGAAGATCTCGCTCGACGTCAAGCCCAAGCTCCTCGAGAAGACCCTCAAGGCGAAGGGCAAGATGCTGGCCGACGCCGAGAAGGTCTACACCTCGGTGATCGACTACCAGGACCTCAAGTGGGCGACCGCGGCGCTGTTCCGCGTCGGCCAGGTCTACGACGGCTTCGCCGAGGCGCTCGCCACCGCCGCGAGCAAGCCGCCCGCGAGCCTGACGCCCGACCAGATCCAGGCCTACCAGGACGCGATCAACGCCTACGTCGTCGATATCCAGGACAAGGCGGTCGCGCTCTACACCGCGGGATACCAGAAGGCGATCCAGATGCAGGTCTACGACGAGTACACCGCGAAGATCCGCGAGGCGCTCGGCCGGATCGCTGCCGACAAGTTCCCGCCCGAGAAGGAGTCGCGCACGCGCGAGCGCGTCGGAGACCGCCCGCCGAACCTCGAGATCATCCAGGAGGTCGCGCGATGAGCCGCAGCGCGATGGCTGCGCTTGCGCTCGGGCTCGCGTGCGCTGCGTGCGGCGGCGCCGCCAAGCAGCAAAAGACCCAGATCGCACCGACCACGGCCAGCAAGCGCGACCCGATCAACCCCAAGGCCGCCAAGGAATTCGAGGGCGCGATGCGCGCGCTGCGCGTCGGGGGCCCCGAGGCCAAGGAGACCGCGCGGGCCCGGCTCAAGGTCGCGCTCGAGATCGATCCGACGCTGTGGGAGGGCTGGCACGACCTCGGCGTGCTCGCGTTCAAGGAGGGCGACGACGACGCGGCGATCGACGCGTTCAACCGGGCGCTCAAGCTCAAGCCCGGGCACATCCCGATCGTGCTCGCGCGCGCCGAGGCCAACCGGCGCTCGGGTCGCAAGAAGGAAGCGCGCGCCGACTACGAGGCTGCGCTCAAGACCACCGAGGAAGACGATCCCAATCGCAAGGACGCCGCGGCGCGCCTCGCGTCGCTTTTGCGCGACGCCGGCGACTTCGACGACGCGGTCGAGGTGCTGCGCAACACCGTCCGCGTGTCGGGCATCAACGCCAAGATCTACACCGAGCTCGGCCTGATCTACATCGCGCAGAAGCGCTTCGAGCTCGCCCAGCTCGTGCTCATCAAGGCGACCGAGCTCGATGCCAAGGACCCCGCGATCTACAACGCGTTCGCCGTGCTCGCGCTGCGCCAGGGCAAGGCGCAGGAGGCCTTCGATCGCTTCGACCAGGCGGTCTCGCTCGACCCGACCTTCATCGATGCGCGGTTCAACAAGGCTGCCGTGCTGCTCGATGCCGGCGACTTCCCCCGCGCCAAGGCCGAGCTGACCACGATCGTGGAGAAGCGCCCCGATGACTACGCGGCCCACGTCTCGCTCGGCGTCGCCCAGCGCGGGCTCAAGGACTTCCCGTCCGCCAAGGCCACGTGGGAGCGTGTGATCAAAGAGGCGCCGCGGCGGAGCAACGCGCGGGCGGACGCGATGTTCGATGTCGCGATCCTCCAGCTCGACTACATGAACGACGCTGTTGGTGGAAAGGTCGCCCTGGAGCGATACCTGCAGGAAGCCCCGGCCAGTCACGCCAAGCGCCAGGCAGCAGACGAGAAACGAAAGGAGCTCGGGAAATGAGATTGAGGCTTGCCGCCCCCGTTAGGGGTTTTGCGACCGCGATTCTGGGACTCATGTGTGCTTTTTCACTACCTGCGTACGCGCAACCCAAGGGGAAGTCAGACAAGGGCGACAAGGGCGCGTCGGCCAAGGTCGAGGCGGCCAAGCCGGCCGACAAGAAGCCGAAGGAGAAGAACTTCGACTTCGACAATCTGAAGCTTAATGGCCAGTTGCGGACTCCACAGCTGCTGTACTTCCTGGAGCGCGCCAATGAGGAGCTCGAGCGCGCGAGCCTCGAGAAGCGGTCGTTCATTCCGCACATGGTGCGGTCGGTGGAGGAAGAGGCGCTGTGACCAGCGCTCTGCGCACAGCACTGATCTGGCACGACGAGGTCATGGAGGACGTCGTGCTCGCCAAACCGCGGCGGATCACGCTGGGCCAGAGCGGCAAGAGCACCTTCGTTGTTCCGGAGATCGGATTACCTCCGAAGTTTGCGATCGTCCGGCCGGGTAATCGCGGCTACCTCCTGACGCTGGGCGAGAAGATGCGCGGGACGATCTGCGTCGACGGCAAGGAGAAGGACGTCGCCGAGCTGGTCAAGCGCGAGGCCGGCAGCGGCGGGTTCTGCGCGACGAACATCAACGGGCGCGACTGGGGCGTGATCGAGCTCGACGAGTCCGGCCACTACAAGCTGTTCTTCCAGTTCGTCCAGGTCGACGAGCCGCCGCAGTTCTTCACCAAGCAGGTGCTGCTCGCCGGTGGCGCGGGCTACGTGATCTCGAGCGCCGCGCTGACGCTGCTCTGGTACCTCAAGGGCTTCGCGATCGACGAGGCGGTGTTCCGCGGCGTGGGCATCGCGACGCTCGCCATGCTGGTGGGCGGCATCGGCTGGTCGATGGTGCGCCAGGACAGCGAGTCGCAGGCGTCCCTGGCGTTCTCCGTCGTGCTGCACGCGGCGCTGCTGTTCATGACCTATCAGCTCTACGACGGCGAGAACCCGTTCGTGTGGCCCGGGCCGCGCTCGTTGACCGGCAACTACCTGGTCACGCGGCTCGAGAAGGAAGAGCCGCCCGAGCCCAAGATCACCCCGACGATCACCAAGGCCAATCAGCCGCAGGCGCCGGCCGCGGCCACCAAGGATCCGCCGAAGAACACCGCGACCAAGGGCGCCGAGGGCAAGTCCGGCGGCAAGGGCGAGACCGAGCGCGCGCGCGATCCCAACGCCAAGGACGTGCCCCCCGAGCCGCCCAAGGTGCAGTTCTTCGAGGACAAGAACAAGAAGATCCTCGACAACATCATCGACCGCAACCTGTCGACCAGCCTCTCGAAGTTCACCGGCATCAAGGGCGACACGCTGACCCGTGGCTCGATGGGCTTTGGCCCCGGCACCGGAACGGGCGTCGGCGCCGGCGAGGGCACCGGTACGCGCAGCGGCAGCAAGAAGGGCGGCAGCGGCGGCGGCGGCAACGTCGAGGGCGACTTCGTCAGCGGCCCGGGCAAGATCGACACCGGCACCAACCGCCCCGGCGGCGGCAACTGCAAGGGCGGCGGCTGCGGCAGCGGTCCCAAGTCCATCCAGGTCGCGTTCGCCGAGCCGGCCGGCGACTTCGGCGGCCTCACCGCCGAGGAGATCGATCGCGTCGTCAAGGCGCGCGCCGGCGTGTTCCGCGCCTGCTACCAGAAAGAGCTCAATCACACGCCCGGCATCGGCGGCAAGCTGATCGTCCACTTCAAGATCGGCGGCGACGGCTCGGTCCAGGCCGGCAACACCTCGACCGCGGGCGGCACCACGCTGCACAACGACGCCGTCGAGCAATGCGTGAAATCCAACGTGAACCGCCTGAGGTTCCCCGCCAAGGGCGGCATCGCCAACGTGAACTACCCGTTCGTGTTCACGCAAGGAGGCTAAGCATGCGCACCGCGTCGGTCCGTCTGTTCACGGCGCTCGGAGGCGCGCTCGCGCTCGCGCTCGCTGCCTGCGCCAACGATCCGGTCTACATACCGGGCCCCATGGCGATCGAGGCCGGCATGCCCGATGACATGGGCCAGCCCACGCCGGGCAAGGCGTCGGTCCAGCTCCCGATCAAGACCGAGACCGAGAGCGACCGGGTCAAGCGCGACGCGCTCGCGCAGAAGCTCGCGCCGATCGAGGTGCCGTACGTGCGCGTCGGCGACCTCGAGATCGAGGTCGAGTACACGATCCGGAACCCCGACAACAAGCCGGGCAAGGCGATCGTCGAGCTCAACGGCGCCAACGAGTACTTCGCGTACGATCCGTCGACGATCCAGCTCGCACCCGACGACGAGGACGCGCCGCCGACCCCGGGCCTGGCGGGCGATATCCCGATCGACATCCCCGCGGGCGGCGAGGTCTCGGGCATCCTGACCGAGGACGACGTCCGCGAGGCGGCGATCGACCTCGACGAGATCACGCGCGGCAACTTCAACCCGTTTCGCGCGACCCTGACGATCAGCAAGAACGCCAAGCAGTTTCAGCCGATGACCGCGCTCATGCCGACCGTCGAGGACTACATGCAGGAGCCCGACGGGCCGGCGATCCCGCGCGAGGCGTTCGCGGGGCTGACGCGGATCGACATCGTGTTCATGCCCGACCGCCAGATGACGCTGGAGTACAACATCCGCATCCGCGACCAGCGCGGCATCGTGCACAAGCTGCTGCTCACCGCCGAGACCGAGAAGCCGGACGAGCTGCAAACGTTCACGCCGGCCGACTTCACGGTCGATGTCGCGACGCCGCCGACGCCGTGATTTGCGGCCGCAACCCAGCGAGCGCAGCGCGAGCGCGTTAGGATTGGCAATGGCCAGGTTTGCCGTGTTCGGGGTCGTGATCCCGCTCGGGGCGCTCGGGGCGCTGTCGGCGACGCCATCGGGTACCGCCGCCGCGCGCCCGGCATCGACCGGCTGGTTCGCCGAGGGCGGACTGGGCGCGGTGAAGTTTCTGCCCAAGGCGTCGGCCGACGCCGCGCTCGGCCCGAGCCTCAACCTGCACGTCGGTCGCGACCTGTTCTCGTGGCTGTCGATCGGCGTCGATCTGGCGGCGTCGAGCCACGAAGCGACGGTGCCGCCGCCGCCCGTCGGCGAGTGGTTCCAGCTCTACCGCGCGTGCGGCGACGCGCGCATCGCCGGCAGCTTCGATCGCATCGGCCTGTTCGTCGAGGGCGGCGCCGGCATCGCGATGATCTCGTCCAACGTGCTGGGCCGCGTGATGATCACCGACCCGGGCGAGCGATTCTCGATCGCGTTCCAGGCCGGCGCGGGCGTCGAATATCAGCTCGAGAACCGGCACTACGCGGTGGGCCTGGCGGCGGACGGCTTCCTCCTGCCGCAGTTCGATGCGATCCGCGCGGTCGACGGCCGGTTTTACCTTCGCTACACGTACTAGCGACTTCCTCGGTTTGGCGCGGTTGCGCGTCGCCGGTGCGACGTCGCGCACAATGACGCTGCGCGCGCGAGCGGCTCGGCGCCGCGCGTGAGGGGTTCGTGCGCGGGCTGACGCGTCTTGGGTCGAGGAGGAAGTCAGGCCGTCGAGCGCGCGGCCGCGGGACGGATCTGTCTCGCGGCGCCGCGCTCGAACGCGCCTGCCGATCGCCATGGCCACACGAGGCGCGTCACGTTGAGTCGAGAACGCTGGTTCTGTGCCGAGGGTGCAGCGGTCGCCGAGGACGTCGAGCACGCGGCGTTCGACTGGTCGCGGGCGGCGCGCGCGTGCGAGGTCTCGCTCGACGTCGCGCGTGGGCTGTACCGGCGCGCGATGCGCTCGGCGCGCGACGCGCACCACGCCGAGGCGCTGTATCTGCGCTGGCTGCGTGACACGGCGGCCGCCGAGCGGCTGGAGGCCACGGTGCCGGTGCCCGTGCCCGGCCGCCGCACGCGCACGGCCGCGCTGGAAGCCGAGGGCGGTGCTGCATTGCCCGCGGATCTCGCGGCGCGGCTGTCGCCGTTCGTGGGCGCTGGCGCGGCGCGCGCCGCACGGCTCCACACCGACGACACGGCGCATGCGATCGCGGCGGCGCACCGGGCGCGCGCGCTGACCGTCGGGACCGACATCTTCTTCGCGCGCGGCGAGCTCTCGCCCGGCACGGCGCGCGGCGACGAGCTGCTCGTGCACGAGCTGACGCACGTCGCGCAGGTCCAGCGCGGCGAGCTCGTGCGCGCGGCGGCCAAGGGCATCGATTCCGGAGGTCCACTCGACCCCGCCGAGGCCGAGGCCGATCTGCGCGCTCGCCTCGCCGTGGTGCAGCTTCACCCGTCCGACGACGCGCCGCCTGCGCTGGCGACCCCAGCTGGGCAGCCCACCACCGCCGGCGATCGCACCGCACGCCTCGCGGCGCAGCAGCAGCGGATCGCGCTCGCCAGCCAGGTGTTTGCGCCACTCGTCGATCCGCCCGCACCCGCCCCGGTGAGCGCGCAGGCGCCGGTCGCCAACCCCGCACCTGCCCTGCCCGCGCTGCCGACCGCAGCAAGGAGCCCGGGCGCGTACGCCGAGACCTTCCAGGCGGCGCCGTCGAAGCAAGCGCTCGAGCTGTGGGCCACCGCCGGCACGCGCGCGACCGCCCAGGCCGCGGCCGAGCAGGCGCGATTCAACGCGTCGCTGCCGCAGATGCCCGTGGTCCTCGTCGGCGCCGATCCGCCGGCGTCCACCGGCGGCGGTGCCGCAGGCCCCGACGCGACCGGCAATCCCGATGCGCCGGCCGGCGCCGTACCCGCCGACGCGACCGCCCAGCCAGCGGCGGCGCAAACCGCCGATCAGGTCGCGCAGCAAACGGCCGCCACCCTCGCGGCGATCTTCGCGCCGAAACCGACAGCGACCACGACGCCCGACGCCACCGCGGCCCAGGCCCAGGCGCAGGTCGACGGCCAGCGCGCGCTCGACACGCTGCCCACCACCGCCCCGTCGGTCGCGACGGATCCGGGCGCGGCGCCGATGACCGACCTCGCCGGCCAGGCCGATCCGGTGCGCACGCTCGGCGACCATCAGCAGGCGATCGCAGCCGGCGCCCAGGCGCTCGACGACGTGCGGACCGCGATCATCGCCGGCCCCGGCGCGGCGCAGGTCCAGCCCAGGAAGCTCGACGACAAGCTCACCGTCCCCGCGCCCCAGGACCCGGGCGCGCTGCCGGCGCTGCCGACCATCGAGGGGATGACCAAGCTCAAGGGCTGGAACCTGCCCGCCACGGCCCAGGCCGCGTTCGACGGCGTCGCCCGACCCAAGCTCGACGCGCACCTCACCCAGGCCGGCGGCCAGATCACCCAGGCCGAGACCGCGCGCGACACCGACCGCGCCAGGGCGGTCACCGACGCCGAGGACAAGGTCAAGCAGGCTCACGCCGATGCCGACCTCCAGCAGCAAACCAAGGTCGCCGAGACGCGCGCACGGATCGCCAACCAGCAGGCCGACGCGCTCGTCAAGCACGAGGCCGAGGTCAAGAAGCTCGACCTCGCGGCCGGCGCCCAGAAGACCGCCACGATCACCAAGATCAACGACCGCATCACCGCCGATCAGGCCAAGGCCGACACCGACTTCAAGGACGCGCAGAAGCGCGCCGACGATCGCAAGAAGCAAGGCGAGGACGAGGCGGCGCGCAAGAAGAAGGACGCCCAGGACCGCGCCGCCAGCCAGAGCTGGTGGGACCAGCTGGTGGGCGCGATCAGCGACGCGATCCAGTCGATCGCCGACGACATCGCGCAGGTGCTCGACGGCATCGCCACCGCGATCGGCCAGATCCTCGACGAGGTCAAGACGGCCGCCTGCCAGCTCATCGACGCTGCGCGGGACTTCGTGTGCCAGGCGCTCGCCGACTTCGGCGACTGGCTCAAGTCGCAGGTCGACGCGCTGATCGGCTCGGTGTTCCCCGGGCTGGCCGCCGCGCTCGACGCGCTCATCGATCAGGCCGTCGCCGACGCCACGGCTGCGGTCGACGCGATCGCCGACGATCTCGAGGACGGCGTCAGCTCGCTGTGCGACGGCCTCAAGGCCGCGGTCGATGGCGTGATCGCCGCCTTCAAGGCCGCGGTCCAGGCCGCCGTCACGCTCGCGCAGGCCGCGCTGACCGGGGACTGGAGCACGGTCGCGCGGATGGTCATCGACGGTGTGCTCGCGGCGCTCGGCATCGACCCGGCGGCGTTCTACGCGCTCGTCGGCACGGCCCAGGATTCCCTCGAGAAGATCGTCGAGAACCCGAGCGCGTTCGTCGGCCATCTGGTCGACGCGGTCAAGCTGGGCTTCCACCAGTTCGGCGACAACTTCTGGCCCCACCTGCAGAGCGGCCTGCTCGAGTGGCTCACCGGCACGTTCTCCGGCATCGGCCTCCGCATGCCGGCGAGCTTCGATGTCGCGGGCATCTTCGACCTGGTCTGCCAGGTCCTCGGGCTGACCTGGCCACGGCTGCGCACCAAGGTCGTCGACGTCATCGGCGAGGACAACACCGATCGCCTCGAGCACGTCGCCGGCTACCTGCAGACGCTCGTCACCGGCGGATTCGCGGCGCTCTGGGAGCAGGTCCAGCAGGACCTCTCCAACCTCTGGGACATGGTCGTCGGTGGCATCCGCGACTGGCTGGTCCAGAACGTGGTGCAGCAGGCGCTGCTCAAGCTCGCCACGATGTGGAACCCGATCGGCGCGCTCTTCGAGCTGATCCAGACTGCATGGAACGCCTACCAGTGGCTGCGCCAGAACGCGCAGCGCATCTTCGGCCTGGTCCAGGCCGTGGTGACGTCGATCTCGAACATCGTCGCGGGCGACATCGGCGGCGCCGCCGACCTCGTCGAGGGCTCGCTCGCCCAGCTGGTCCCGATCGCGATCAGCCTGTTCGCCGACCTGATCGGCCTGGGCGGCATCGCCGACCAGGTGCGCGCGATCATCGAGCAGGTCCAGACCGCAGTCGACGAGGCGATCGATGCGCTGATCGAGCGCGTACTGGCGATGTTCCAGGGCGACGAGCCCGAGGGCGAAGGCGACGAGGACGATCCGGGCGAGGAGGAGGACGAGTGGTGGAAGGCCACCCAGACGTTCACCGCCGCCTCAGGCACCCACACGCTGCTGTTTGTCGGCGAGGGCGAGAACGCCGTCCTCACGATCCACAGCGTCGAGCGCCCACTGGCGGAGTACGTGGCGAGGTTGCGCGACCTCCTCCGAGGAACTCCCGAGGAGGCGGAGCTCGGCGCCGAGGGCGGCAACGACCCGGCGACCGTGGCCGGCATCCAGCAGGAGATCTACGAGAAGAAGATCGATGCCAATGGCGAACTCGCGTACTCCAGCTACACCCACAAGCGTGGTAGCGAGATCAATGCGCTGCTCCTGGAAATGGCCAACATCCTGCGCGAGCTGCCCGACCCCGACAGCCCCGATGGACTGCCGGGGGCGCGCCCGGCCTCCGTCATCACGTACGACGCCCCGCATCCGACCAAGGCAGCAGGGCTGATGACGTCGGATAGCCTCGACGGCAGTGGCGTCGTGGCCCGGCTGACCTCGGTCCCCGGCAACGAGGTCGGAAGCATGGCGACGTACCGCTCGGCGCTCTACCAGTCGCTCGACAATCAGCGCGGTATCGCCATCGCCCCGGGGCACCTCCTCAACCATCACCTCTATGGCAACGGCTCGAAGGCAGAGAACATCGCGCCGGTCACCCGCTCGGTCAATAACCTCATGGGGCCTCGCGTCGAGGAAGAGGTCCAGAAGATGATATTCAGCGAGAACAAAGCCGTACAATACAGTGTGACCGTGAACTGGCCGACCCCCGGCGCGCCTCGGGGCGGTCCGAATTCGCTCCCCGAGGACAAGCTGCTTCCCGTGAGCGTGGTGGTCACGGTCCGCGAGTACACGTTCCCTGCCGAGGCGTTTGCTGGCGCGTCGCAGGCCGACCTCGTGAAGGCGCTGAGCGACTGGAGCAATTGGATCCTCGGCGATGTCTTGCCGATCTCGCCGGCACCGTTCGACCTGGCCGTGCCCGACACGCCCGTCGGAGCGTCGGCGGTCGACCGCGTGAAGGCCGACATGGACAGTCGCAGGGCCGAGATCCATGGCGGGCGCGTCAAGTGGAGAGACATCTCCCGGCTTCATCACCTCAATCGCGGGTTCAGCGACGAGCAGCTCAAGGAGCTGCATGACTACTTCAATTCACTCCTGGCCGGAGGCCCTGCTTCGAGCTCGCGCGACGATGATGGCGGCGGCGGCTGAGCCGCGAAGCGATGTCGACTCCATTCTATTCCGTGCGCGTTCGGTCGGTTCTGCCGCGGGGCGTCGTGCTCGCACTGTCGCCCATGGCAGGCGATCCGGCGGCGGAGCCGCTCTCGGAGGACTTCGGGCTTCAGCTCCTGCTCGAAGCGCACCATCATGCGGCGCACAAGCCCGCTGCCGAGCATGCCGCGGTGCTCGACGCGCTCCGCGAGGTCATGATGCCATCCGCGCTCACGCTGCCGATGGCGGATCCGCGCGCGACGGCGATCCTGTCGAGCGGACGCCTCGGTGGGCGGAAGCTACTGTCTGCAATCCGGGCCGCAGACAACGTGCGGCTCAGCCTCGAGCGCGACTACCGCGGATTCTGCCGAGCTGCACAGCATTATCTCTATCATGCGACGGTGGTCGAATCGTCGCCATCGCCGCATGAGCGCGGCGATGACGTCGCACTCGCGCTCGCCGTGCGATTTCCGTGGCTGGTGGGCACGCTCACACCGAGCGGCCCCTGGGAGTCCACCGCATTCTCCTTTACCGAATACGCCACGGCATGACCCAGGCGATTGCAGCCATTCTCGATGACGCGATTGTGGCCCTGCGGCGCGCGCCGCACGTCATCGTGGAATCGGCGGACGTGCGACCGAGTCGGGCACCGAGCGCGGTCGCGCTGCCGCCCTGGGTCGTGGAGCTCTACGCGGAGATCGGCGCGGCGCACCTGTCGTGGCGCCTCGGTACCGCAGGGTACGAGCGGCTCGAGCCCGAGCTCAGCGATCACGAGCATCGCTACGACATCTCCGGCAACCTCGATCTGCTCGCGCCCGAGGAGCTGGCCGGCGGCCTCACCGGGCACGGCTGGCAGCGGATCTATGGCGATCGCGCGCAGGGCTACTGGCCTGTGGACTTCGCGAGCTACTATCTCAGCCTGGGGTTCGCCGCGCCCGAGGGCCCCCCGGTGATCTTCGACCTCGTCGAGGGTCGGCGCGTGCCGCTCGCGATGAGCCTGCCGGCGTACCTGGAGGCTGGCGCCGCGCTGTGGTTCCTCGACGGCTGGCAGCTCACGCTGCTCGGCGACGCGGAGGCCGAGCGCCAGGGTGCAAGGCTCGCGGGGCTCGTGCGGCGACTGTCCGGCGGATGATCAGCGCAGGGCGCGGCGGCCGGCGCCGATCAGATCGACCAGCACGCGGCGAAACGGCGCGCGCGCGTCGAGCATCGCGATCACCGACGCGGCGCCCAGGCGCTGGCGCCAGAGGAGCAGCACGTCGGCCGGCAGCGCCAGGCCGCCCGCGCCAAGAACGCGCCCGGTGGCCTCGGCCAGCTCGCTGGCGTACGCGGCGGTCCAGGCGAAGTCGCCGTGGCCGCGCAGCGGGGCCGCAAGCGCGCGCTCCCAGTCGCGGTGGGCGGTGCTCGCGAGCGAGTCGGCGCGGCGCAAGAGCCCTGCGTGGGCGAGCCCCATGCGGAAGCGCTCGGCGGCAGACTCGCTGTCGTCGGCGAGCAGGCCCCACCAGATCTCGCGATCGGCGTCGCGAATCGCGTCCGGCAGCTCGAGCGCACAGCCGAAGTCGAGGCACCAGACGATCGGCTCGCCACCTGGCTGCTCGTCGATGAGGAAGTTGCCCGGGTTGGGATCGGCGTTGAGCAGGCCATGCGCGAGCGGCGAGCCCCACGCGAACGCGAAGATCGCCAGGGCGGCGTGCCGGCGCAGCTCGGGCGGCGCCGCGGCCGCCTGCGCGACGGTATGCCCCCGCGCGCGCGTCATCGTGAGCACGCGCGCCGACGAGCGCTCGTGGATCACGCGCGGGAAGCGCAGCACCGCGTGCCCGCGCCACGCCGCCGCGAACCGCTCGAGCGCGCTCGCCTCGGCGGTGTAGTCGAGCTCGCCGCGCACGGCAGCGGCCAGGGCGTGGAGCGAGGCGTCGTCGAGCGAGCGCCCGATCTCGGAGCCGGCGAGCTTGCGGACGAACGCATCATCGTCGAGGTCGGCGCGCAGCGCCTCGGCCACCCCCGGGTACTGGACCTTGACCACCACCGCCGTACCGTCGTCGAGCGTCGCCGCGTGGACCTGGCCCAGCGAGGCGGCGGCGAGCGGCTGCGGATCCCAGCTCGCGAACAGCGCCTGCGGCGGCCGCCCGAGGTCCGCGGCGACGACGTCGGCGATCGCAGCCGCCGAGACGGCCGGTGCGCGATCCCACAGGCCGCCGAGGACGGCCCGCGCTGCGGGAGTGGCGCCGCTGCGCCCGCCCAGGGTCGCGCCCGGATCGTACGCGGCGAGCTGGGCGACCTTGGCCAGGCCGCCCTTCAACCGCCCGGCGTTCCGGGCGAGCGAGCGCGCGGCCTCCTCGTCCGCCATGTGGTCGTCGTCATCGGAGCCCGTCGGGTCCGAGGTGACGATCTGCTTGGCGCGGGCCCATAGCCGCGCCCACCCCACCCGGCGCTCGGCAGCGCGGCGCTCCCGGGCCGCATCGTCCTTGTCCGTCATGAGGTGCCCGTCATGGGCCGGTGCTCTCGTCATCGGAGCGCTGCGCGCCGGGCATCCGGGTCCGCGGCTCGGTGCGCTCGGTGTCCTCCGGCTCGTCGGAGTCCCCGGGGGCATCGGCTTCCTCGGGCTCGTCGGGCTCCTCGGGCTCGAGCGCCTCCGGCTCGATGGTCGGCGGGCGCGCAGGCCCCGAGTCGTCGCTCCAGAACAGCTCGACCCGATTCTTGCCGGTCTTCTTGGCGCGGTACAGCGCCCGGTCGGCGTAGCGCACGAGGTCCTCCCCGTTGCTCGCCTTGCTCTCGGGGTACGCCGCGATGCCGAACGACGCGGTCACCCGCAGGGCCTGCGGCGGCTCGGCATCGGTCGTGATCCGCAGCTCGGCGATCGCCCCGCGGATGCGCTCGCCAACGTTGTACGCGTTGACCAGCTCGGTGCGCGGCAGGATCACCGCGATCTCCTCGCCGCCGTAGCGCGCTGCCGTATCGACACCGCGCATCTGCGACTTGACGACGTTGGCGATGCCGCGCAGCACACGGTCGCCCATGAGATGCCCGTGGGCGTCGTTGAGGCTCTTGAAATCATCGACGTCCATCATGACCACCGAGAACGCCGTACCGTAGCGCTTGGAGCGCTCGATCTCCTCCTCGATCCGGGCGTCGAAGTAGCGCCGCATGAACAGCCCGGTCAGCCCGTCGACCATCGCGAGCTCGTAGAGGTGCGCGTTTTGCAACGCTGCCGCGATCTGCATCGCCAGCGATTCGAGCAGCCGCTGGTGGTCTTCCCGGAACGCCCGCGCATGCGTGCTCTGCACGGCGATGACGCCCTCGCAGCCGCCGTACATGAACAGCGGCACCCCGAGCCACGACCGGATGCCGTGCGCCCCGCCCTGGCTCGCGATGTCGCCGTCGGCGCTGAGATCGGCGATCCGCCGTGCCACCCCGTGGGTCATGACCCAGCCCGCGGCGCCCTCGCCCTCGCGCATCGATCGGCGCAGGAACTTGTCGGTCAGGCGGTCGAAGCCGTCGATCATCAGCCCGGACCGGTCGCCGGCGCGCCGGTGCACGAGAGACACCGCCTCGGCCTCCGGGATTGCCCGGCAGGTCTCGCGAGCCACGGCCTCGACCAGCTCCTCGAGCTGCAGCGAGGCTGCCATCCGCCGCGCGGTCGCGGTCAGGATCTCGAGGTCGTGCACACGTTCTTCGAGCTGCTTGCGGGTGCGGGATAGCCGCGAGAACACCAGGTTGATGAGCAGATACGTCAGCGACAGCAGCAGGAAGCCCAGCGGCTGCTTGGGGTCGTAGAGCAGCACCAGCACCACGCCGATCGGCATCAGCGAGGCCTCGGCGAGGATGCCGGGCACCGCGAGCTCGTCGAGGAACGACCGCCAGGTCCGCCCGAACAGGCGCAGCCGCACGCCCTGCACCGCGTAGTGGCAGACCAGCAACAGGCCGTCGATCGCGACCACGCGCAGCGCGACCTCGACCATCTCGGTGTGCCGCCCGGCGATCGCATCGGCGCGCCACGCCCATCCGCACAGGGCCACCAGGCCCCCGGTCATGCCACCGAAGTACAGGACGTAGCCGAGCTCCGCCCACCAGCCCGCCGCGTCCCCACGGCCCTGCGTGCGCGCGTAGTACAGGCGAACGGATGCATCGAGCGTCATCGCGACGGCGACGATGCGCCCGGCGCCGACCGAGCCGACGCACAGCGTGGCGGCCACGTAATACGCCGAGTCGAGCGACAGCACGCTGCCCTCGACCATGCGAAATGCCAGCGCGCGCGCTGCGAGAATGACGATGATGAACAGCGCGATCCACAGCGGTGGCGTCGGTGTCGGTTCCGGCAACACGCCCAGTGCCGGAAGTCCGAGCACCACGGCCCACCCAGCCAGCCCGAGCGCAATCGAGAACAAGTGACCGGCGGTGCGCGTCACGGCAGCCCCGGTATCCTACGGGTTATTTCGTGACTCAGATCGCGTGCATTCGACAGGCCTCATCATCTGGCCAGTGTCTCCGAAGGCGCCGGACGGACGGCACCTGGGGCCTGCACTCTCCGAAAGCGAAAACGGTCCCCCCACCCAGCGGCGGAAGGACCGTGACAAGCGTCAGAGGTATTCAGATGTCGATGATCATCACGCCACGCTCGGACTCTTCGCGTGGGGGCGTGACGACCGGGCGCTCACCCGTATCGCCGCGATGTCGTTCGACCGGAACCTCGGCCCGACCACGCTCGCTCTCACGGCGTTGCTCCTGTTCCTTCTTGAGGATTTCTTCGATGATCCAGGGATCCAACATAGCGGACCGCCTTTCAGGCAGATGTGCGGGCTAACTAGTCGAACACACTCACTGCTATCGGTAGCGCCTAACTTTCAAGAGTGCAACCCTCAGGCCTTGGGACTCTGCTTCCCGCGGAATAATCCTAACGCATCGAAACTCGAGGATCTCCACGCGCGCATACGAAAATCACGACGCGTGTCGCTCGCCAAAAAACGGCCTCCTCGACGGGTGCTCCTAACCCCATAACGCACGGGGACGCACTTCTTTCTCGAAGCAGCGCGAGAAGTTGACGCGCTGCTCGCGACTCTTACTTTTTTGCGGACCGATCGACGCGATCTGCACGGCCGACCGAGGAGTCGGCTCGGCGCGCTCCCGCCGACGGTGCCAGATGGTTTCGCTTGCGGATCGCTCACGATCCATGAATCGGCCAAAATCGCCGCGCCGTGAGGTGGGAGCTTGGAGCTCAGCGAGATCCGCGACTCGAGGGCGCGTCGCTTCAGTCGAGATCCTTGAGCTTCCATGCCCCATCTTCTTTCAAGAACTGCACCGTGTAGCGATCTCCGTAGCTCATCCTCGCATCGTTCCCGCGCTCGACGATCGGCTCGTCGACGTTGGCCTCGAGCGTGTTGATCAGATTTTCCATCTGTTCGCGCGAGGGGCCGGTGAACTGCGCCTTCATCTTCTCGCCGTTCATCTTCTCGCGGTAGCTGTTGGGCACGAAGCGCAGCATCACGTCCCAGCGCTCGAGGCGGTAGGCGCGGATGAACGAGCGCAGCGCGGCCTTGGGCGTCGATTGATCGTAGAAGCCGAGCGGGTTGGTGGCGATCTTCCACTGGCCGTCCTCCTGGACGAGCCGCATCGTGTCGCCGAGGCCGTACTCGAATTCCGCCGAGACTTCGAGGCTGCCCTTCTTCCCGCGCAGCCGATCGGCGGTCTCGTTCACCTCGCGGCCGTTGTCGCGCATCATCCGGACGTAGTCGTCGCGCGAGACCTTGCCGCGGAAGCTCGACGACATCAGGTCGTAGGCCGCGCTGAAGTCGTGGTTCTTGAGCGCGCTGCCGTAGCGGTCGAGGGCCTGATTGGGGCCGGCCCCGGGAGCGCACGCAAACGCCGCCAGGCTCAGAAGGATCACGACGCTGCGCATCTGGGCCGGTTATAGCAGCCCCCCGGACGCCGTGCAGATCTAGCGCGTCGACCCACCGCGCGCGCGCGCGTGATCCGCGGCAAACCCGCTCGTGGCGATCGCCATGCAGATCGCTGCGACCGCGAGCCCCACGGTGGGGACCCACATCGCCACCGTGAGGGTCGAGTGCTGGGACACCTCGCCGAGCACCCACGACGAGGGGGCGGTCCCCACCATGTGCATCATGAAGATCACCAGGCCCTGGGCGGCGACGCTCTTGCCGGGCGGCGCGAGGTCATCGACCGAGGCGGCCATCGGCGCGTGGTACCAGCTGATGAAGAACATCGTCGCGACGCTGGCGACGTAGAGCATCGTCCCGGCCGGCAGCACGATCGCCGCGATCGCGCACGGGATGGTGAGCGTCATGCCGAGCACGATCGTCCACAGCCGGCCGTTGGTGGACCGCGCACGCAGCCAGTCGGAGATCCGCGCGCCGACGAGGATCCCGGCGAGGCCCGCGACGAGCGCCAGCATCAGCATGAAGGTCGCCTGGGCATCGGTCAGGTGCTTCTCGCGGGTCAGGAACTCCTTGAGCCACGCGGTGTAGCCACCGGCGGCGAACGCCATCGCGGTCGTCGACAGCGTGACCCAGCGCAGCGTGCGGATTCCGAGCAGCCCGCGCGCGTCGCGCAGGAACCGGCTGCCGAACCCTGCCAGGATGCGCATGGACGCCCCCGGCGGTGGCTCGGCGGTGCTCGGCACCGGCAGCGCGGCGATCAGCGCGGCGAGCACGAGGCCGGGCGCCGCGAGCGCGATGACCACGAGCGGAAAGCCGAGCACGACGCCGGTGCCGAAGCCGACCACGCCGCCGAGGAGCAGCCCGAGGTTGAAGATCGACAGCCGGCTCGCCTTGTGCGGCCCGTCGAAGATCTGCGCGAGGATCGAGTTCGCGACCGGGACGACCGCCGCCGTACCGAGGCCGACGAGCGCGCGCGACAGCGCGAGGCCGGCGTAATGGTGCCCGATCGCGCCCGCCGCGCCGGCAACGCTCGCCAGCGCCATGCCGAGCATGATCACGCGGCGGCGATCGTACAGGTCGCCCGCCCAGCCGAACGGCAGCGTCGCCGCGGCGTGCGGAAACATGAACACCGTCTGCAACAGGCCGAGCTCGGCGTCGTCGATGCCGAACCGCGCGTGGAGATCCGGATACACCGTGAACAGTGCATTGCGCGCCGCATACGAGACCAGGTTGGTCAGCGCGAGAACCGTCAGGATCCGTGTACTGCCCCGCAATGTGCCCCGTCCTCCAGCCTACCCCGCCCGGCGTCGTCGGCCACCGCGCGGCTACAGCGATCCGCCGCCCTCGTTGACGACGAGGTCGTATCCGCCGTCGCCCGGGCTATCGGCGCCGCGCACACAGACCACCGCGTGGGCGCCGGCCGGGACCGGGGCGGTCAGCTTCTCGGCCGCGCCCTTGCCCGGGTGATCGACCTTGGCGGTCAGCTTTCCGTCGACGAACAGCTCCATGCCGAGGTCGAGATCGTTGGGCGTGTCGATCGACGCGTCGAGCGTGTGGGCCGCCTCCTCGACCGGGATCGCGAAGCAGTCGACGTCGCCCGCGCTCCAGTGGGCGTGCAGGCTCTTGCGGTCGGCGGGGAGCGCCATCGCGGTGTCGACGGTGTCGTTGGGCTCGAGCTCGCTATCGGGTGCGATCACCTTGGCAGCGACCCGGATCTGGTACGCGGTCTCGGGGTTCGAGCGGTCGGCCTTGATGGTCAGGTAGTGGAACGGCGGCGCGCCCTGCGGCACGTTGGGCACGAAGCCGCGGACCACCAGCGGCGCGCCCTTGGGGGCCTTGCGGGTCGTGATCGGCTGGCCGATGCCGTCGGAGATCTCGAGCGAGAGCGCGATCCCTTCGACCGCGGAGATCTCGATATCGAGCGCGTTCTTGGCCGATAGCGCCTCGACGGAGACCTTCCAGACGTCGGCGTCGCCGGTCCAACCGAGGTAGCCGGACGCCGTGTCGCCGGCGATCAGATCGTTGGCCTCACCGCGGTCGTCGTCGGGCTCATGCTCGGCGCCCGGCACCGGCGCGACCATGCTCGCCGTGATGTCGTAGGGCCCGCCGATCGGCTTGGCGGGCTCGGGCGGCTTCTTGGGCTTTCGCTTGGGCGGCGGCGGCTTCTTGGCCTGGACGACCGCGGTGTAGCGGCCCGGCGTCACCCCCAGGTTCGGCACGCCCTCGCGCACCCGCGCGCCGCCGCGATCCGAGCGCGCGACGACGTTGCCGCTGGCGTCCTCGATCTCGAGCACGACGTCGAGCCCCTCGAGCCCAGCGACCATGACCGAGAGCGCGCCGGCCTGGGTGACGTCGATCCGGAAATGGTCGGCGTCGGTATCGGGATCGATCTTGCCGTGCACGGTGGCGCCGAGCGCCAGCACCGTCGCCACGTCGTCCCCGTCGTTGGGCTCGATCTCCTCGGTCGCCGCGCCCCCGGTGCCGCCGTCGGGCAGCGGCGGCATCGTCACGACCTCGACCGCGGCCGCATCGCCCGTTCGTCGGTGCACGCTCTTCTTGTTGCAGCCCGCGCCGGCGCACGCCGCGGCCGCGAGCGCGGCCATCGCCAGCACCCCGGCCACGCGCACTAGATCACCTTCGACTTCTCGGCGAGGCCTGCCAGGAATTCGGCCGACGACACGACCTTGCCGTCGCACGTGATCTCGCCCTTCATCTTGAAGATCTTGCCCTTGCGCAGCGGCACCACCTCGATCCGCAGCTGATCGCCGGGGGTGACCGCCTTGCGAAACTTCACCGCATCGATCGCCATGAAGAGCATGACGTGCGTGGCGGGGTCGAACACCACGGTGCGCGAGGCCAGGATGCCGCCGGCCTGCGCCATGGCCTCGATCTGGAGGACGCCGGGCATGACGGGTGCCCCCGGGAAGTGGCCCTGAAAGTACGGCTCGTTGAAGGTGACGTTCTTGAGCGCCACCACGCGGTCATCGCTGAGCTCGAGCACGCGGTCGATCAGCAGGAAGGGATAACGATGGGGAAGCAGGCCGAGGATCTGGTCAGCCTTCATCGCAGCGTCGGGAGCCATATGCGAGTGGTTGTATCACTCGATCGGCGCCTGCGCGCTTTTGCGGTCGCAGCGCCGCCGCCGCAGCCGTTTACTTCATCTCAGCGTTGAGCTTCTGGGTCAGATCGACGGAGGGATCGGCCCACACCGTGGCGCTCTGGTCGAGGATCAGCGAGACGCCCTCGGCCTTGGCGATCGCGGCGATCTTGGGCTCGGCCTGCTTGAGCAGATCCTGGATCAGCTTGGTGCGATCCTGCGCCAGCTCGCGCTCGAGCTTGACGTAGGTCTGCTGGAGCTCGACGAACTTCTTCTCGAGCTCCCGGCGCTTGCCCTCGAACACCTCGGGCTTCAAGACCGCCTTCTGCTTCGCGAGATCAGCATCGGCCTTCTTGAGGTCCTCTTGCTGCTTGTCGAGCAGGCCCTGCTTGGTCTTGCGGGTCTTCTCGAACGCCTCGTTGGCGCGTTTGCCGGCGGGTGTCGAGGACAGCGTTTCCTCGATGTTGATGATTCCGATCTTGGGGTTTGCGGGAACCGCGCTGTTGCCAACGCGATCGAGCAAGGGGCTCACCATCAAACCAAGACCCAGGCAACCCAGAGCGACATAGCGATTCATGGAGACCTCGAGCGCTTCATACGATGACTTGGACGGGACATAAAGCGACTTCTTCACCCTTGCTAGCAAACAGCGCGCGGTGCCGACACGGCTGGTGCGACACCCCGAGCGACACCGAGCCATCCCACCGGGCCAGGCGCGTGCGGCTAGAAGAAGTTGCCGATGGTGAACTCGAACACCAACGGGTCCTCACGGATCTGCGCATTGTTCACCGCGTCGAGCGGGATACCCCACTCGAACCGCAGCGGGCCGATCGGCGAGAACCAGCGGAATCCGAAGCCGACCGACTTGCGAAGCCCCGAGGTCAGCGACTCGAGCGGGCGGAAGCACGGGTCGAACTTGATGGAGATCGTCGAGTTCTTCTCCTGCAGGCCCGAGCAATAGCGATCCTCGAGGTTGTAGGCGTTGCCCATGTCGAAGAACACGACGCCCGAGATGCCGACCTTCTTGAACAGCGGGAACTCGATCTCGCTGTTGAAGATGACCTGGAGGTTGCCGCCGAGCGGCAGCGTGCCGAGGCCCTGGCCGATGTCGCCGGGCGGCTGGGTCAACAGCTGCGGCCCGAGCGAGCGCGGCGCGTAGCCGCGGATGTCGTAGATGCCGCCGACCAGGTAGCGCTCGCTGATCGGCACGCCGAGCGGATCGGTCGAGGTGGTGATGCCGACCTCGCCGTTGACGTGCAGCACGAACGGGCCCCACAGCGTGCGGTAGTGGCGGACGAACCCGCCCCAGCGCACGAACTTGTTCTCCGAGCCGGTGAACTGGCTCGCGTACTCGGCGAAGATCGTCTCGTACCAGCCGCCGGTCGGGAACAGGCGGTTGTTGCGCGAGTCCCACTGCAGCGACGCGCGCAGCGACGACGTGGTGCCGCCGCGGAACAGGTTGGCGACGCTGGTCGCCGCGATCGGCGCCGAGGTCGCGCCCAGGTTCGCGAAGCCGCCCGAGCCCGTGGTGATGCTGACGTCCTCGAGCTTGTAGGTCAGGAACGCCGCAGCCTCGTACGACAGCGGATAGCCCCAGGTCAGCATGCCGCCCGAGGCGTTGCGGTAGAACGTGCCGAACCCGCGGCTCTGGTTGTAGAGGTCGAACGAGAACCGCCACTCGGTGTCGAGGAACCATGGCTCGACGAAGCGCAACAGGAACAGCTGGCGCAGGCTCGACAGCTGGGCCTGCAGCGCCAGGGTCTGGCCGCGGCCGAACAGGTTGTTCTGCGAGATCTGCGCCTGCGCGATGAAGTTCTCCACCGACGAGAAGCCCGCGCCGATCTGGAACGTGCCGGTCGGCCGCTCGCTGACCTCGACGTTGACCTCGACGAACTCGTCGGAGCTGCCGCGCTTGGTCGACACCACGACGTTCTCGAAGAAGCCGAGCGCGGTGATCCGGCGCTTCGAGGTCTCGAGGTTGGTGTTGTTGAACAGCTCACCCTCGGAGATCTTCATCTCGCGGCGGATCACCTTGTCGCGTGTCTTGGCGTTGCCGCGGATGTTGATGCGCTCGAAGTAGGCGCGCTTTCCGCGCGCGACCTCGTAGGTCAGGCTGATCTTGCGGGTCGGCAGGTCGACCTTGGTCAGCGGCAGGACGTTGGCGTACGCGTAGCCCTGGTCCTGGTAGTACGCCGACAGCTTCTCGCGATCCTCGGCGATCATCGTGCGCGAGAACGTGACGCCGTTGCGCATCTTGATCTTGTCGAGGTTCTGCGTCGGGCTGCCGATCAGGTCGCCCTTGAAGCTCACCGAGCCGATCGTGAAGATCGGTCCCTCGTCGATCGGGATCGACAGGTACATGTACTCCTTGTCGCGCGACAGCCGGAGCTGTGGCGTCCCGACCTTGACGTTGGCGAACCCCTTGTCCCAATAGTGCGCCGACACCAGCAGGAGGTCGCGCTCGAACGCCTCCTGGCTGTACACGCCGGAGTCGTTCAAGAACGACAGCGCGTCGGCGCGCCGGGTCTGGATCGCGAGCCGGAGCTCGTCGTCGGAGATCGAGTGGTTCCCGATGAACTGGACGTCGCGGATCTTGACCTTGGCCTTCTCGTTGACCTTGAACCAGACGTCGACCTCGGCCTCGTTGATCGGCTTGATCTCGTAGTCGACGGTGGCGAGGTAGAAGCCCTTCTGGACGTACTGGTCGGCGATCTTCTCGCGGTTCTTCTTGACCTTGGCGATGTCGACGATGGTGTCGAGCTCGAGGTCGATCACCTCGTTGATCTTCTCGAGGCCGAGCTCCTGGTTGCCGGCGACCAGCACCTTGCGGATCGACGGCTTCTCCTTGACCGCGAAGGTCAGGGTGAGCCCGCCCGACGGGTTGACTTCCGCCTCGACACTGACGTCGGCGAAGAAGCCCATCTTCCACATCGCGCGGATGTCCTCGCGCAGCTTCGCGGCGGACAGCAGCGTGCCGGGCTTCGAGAGGAGCTGGACGCGAATCGCGTCGTCTTCGACTTTGCGGTTGCCGCGGAACTGCACGCGCTCGATCGGGCGGCCTTCCCAGGCGACGGGCGCTTCGGGGGCGGCAGCGGTCGGATCCGGAGCCGGAGCGGGAGCCGGAGCTGGAGCTGGAGCCGGAGCGGGAGCCGGAGCCGGAGCCGGAGCCGGCTGCGCGAGCACCGCGGG
>DATIPJ010000880.1:0-5640 GCA_035472155.1 Kofleriaceae bacterium | reverse complement strand
GGATCTGCGAGATCTGCGAGGAGCCGATCGGTAAGAAGCGCCTCGAGGCGCGGCCCGAAACGACGCTCTGTATCAAGTGCAAAGAAGATCAGGAACGCGAAGAGCGCACGATGGGATAGGCCTGGTACCGTCCGGTCATGGCCGATGAGGATCGCCGGAAGTTTCTGAAGGTCGCGACGTGCGCGATCGGAGGCGGAGTCGGCCTCGCGGTTGCGGGTCCGGTGCTGACGCTGCTCGCGGATCCAGCGGGCAAGACGACGGTGACGACGCCCACCGCGCCGCTCGACCTCGGGCTCGCCGAGCAATTTCGCGTTGGTGCGGAGCCGCGCAGGGTCGACGTGGTGGCCCCCATCGTCAAGGACGCCTGGGTGGCGTCCCGCAACGTGGTCCTCGGCGCCGCGTGGATCCGGCGCACGGCGCCCGACAAGCTGGTGGCGCTGTCGGCGGTCTGTCCGCACCTGGGCTGCGCGATCGGCTGGGATGCGGCCGCGCGGAACTTCCTGTGCCCCTGTCACGACAGCCGGTTCAGCGTCTCGGGCGACAAGATGACCGGGCCGTCGGAGCGCGGCATGGACGAGCTGCCGCTGGCGGTCGTCGACGGCCGTCTACAGTTGACCTGGGTTCGATACAAGACCGGTCAGACAACGAGGGAGCCGGCATGAGCGGAGCGCGTCGCTCGCAGGGCGCGTCGCCAACGGAGGGTGACGCGAAGGACGCTCGGAAGGGGATGGCAGGCTGGGTCGGCGCCCTTCGCGAGCGTGGGGTGGGCGGGGATGGGCCGCCGTCCGCGATCGTCGGAGGCGCGTCGCTGGCGTACGTGTTCGGGGCGGTGCTCGTCTTCCTGCTGGGGGTCGAGGCGGCCACCGGCATCGCGCTGGCCGCGTTCTACGCGCCGTCCTCGACCGATGCGTGGGGCTCGGTGGCCTACCTGCAGGACCAGGCCTCGCTCGGCTGGCTGCTTCGCGGGCTGCATTTTCATGCCGCGTCCGCGATCGCCATCGTGGCGGGGCTGCACCTCGTGCAGACCGCGCTGTACGGCGCCTACAAGAAGCCGCGAGAGCTGGTGTGGTGGCTCGGCATCCTGCTGATGATGCTGATCCTGGCGTGGGCCGTGACCGGCTACGTGCTCCGCTGGGACCAGGCGGGCTACTGGGCCAACCAGGTCGAGATCGGCATCGCCGCCGCGACCCCCCTGTTCGGCGGCGTGATCAAGCGAATGGCGCTCGGTGGCAACGACTACGGCAACCTGACGCTGACGCGGTTCTATGCGCTGCACGTGATCATCCTGCCGGCGATCGTCGGCGCGCTGACCTGGGCGCACGTCATGCTCGCGCGCAAGCTCGGCCCGACGCCCTGGGGCTCGCGGAAGAGCGACAGCGTTCCGCGGTGGCCGCAGCAGACGCTGCGCAACGTGATCGCGATGGCGGCGGTGCTGGCGATCCTGCTCGCGTATGTGATCTCCAAGCACGGGGTCGAGCTCGCCGCGCCCGCGGATCCATCGCTGGCCTACGACGCGCGGCCGCTGTGGTACTTCCGCTGGCTGTTCGCGCTGCGCCAGCTGGCGGGCAGCGCCGAGAAGCTGGCGGCGCTCGCGGCCCCCGCGGTGGTCGCCGGCGCGCTGGTGGCGCTGCCGCTCGTCGACACCGGCGCGAGTCGCAACCCGCGGCGGCGGATGCCGTACCTCGGCGCGCTGGCCGGGCTGCTCGCGCTGATCGGCGGGCTCACCGTCGCATCGCTGGTGGTCGACGTGCGCGACGGCGAGCTCGGCAAGCGCGAGGCCGAGGCCGGCAAGCGCGCGGTGCTGGCTCGCAAGCTCGCCCGCGAGAACGGCGTGCCGTCGACCGGCGCCGCCGATGTGTTCTGGACGGCGCCGATGGCGAAGGCCCGCGCGCTGTACGCCGCGAAATGCAAGAGCTGCCACGACGCCGAGAGCGGCGATCGCAAGGGCCCGGTCATCTCGACCGGCCACGGCAATCGCGCCTGGCTCAAGGGCTTCCTCAAGAATCCGAGCGGCAACCCGTTCTGGGGGCTGACCAAGCTGTCTCGCACCGAGGCTGCGATGAAGTCGTTCCAGGACATGCCGGCGGGCGACCTCGAGGATGTCGTCGAGCTGATCTACGCCCAGTCGGGCGCGAGCGATGTCGACGAGGCGCGGCGCAAGCGCGGCGAGGCCGTGTTCGAGACCGCGTGCAGCGACTGCCACTCGCGCGAGGAGGGCACGCCGGGCTCGTCGGCGCCATGCCTGTTCGGTGTCGGCAGCCGCGCGTACTACATGAGCTTCATCTCGAACCCGAAGTCGGCGTTGCACATGGGCCGCGAGCCCGACCACAGTCAGATGCCTCGGTTCGACAAGGAGCTCACGCTCACCGAGCGCGACGCGCTGGCCGAGTACCTGGTGTGGCTGCGCACGGCGACGCAGGCCGACCTCGCGGCGCTCGATCCGTTCTGAGCTCGATCCGCTCATTCCTGGGGCCGTCCGCCCGTGGGGAGGCGCGCTATGCTGCGCGCGCCATGCCCCCGACGTTCGCGTTCCAGGACATCCTCGAAGCCGGCCACCACAGCGGCACGCCGTACCGCAAGCTGACGTCTGACTTCGTGCAGCCGGTCGACGCGGCCGGCCGGCGCTTCCTCGAGGTCGCGCCCGAGGCGCTGACCTTGCTCACGTCGACGGCGATGCGCGACATCGCGCACCTGTTGCGCCCGGGCCACCTCGCGCAGCTGCGCGCGATCCTCGACGACAAGGATGCCTCCCCCAACGATCACTTCGTGGCGCTCGAGCTGCTCAAGAACGCCAACATCGCCGCGGGCGGCATCCTGCCCGGCTGCCAGGACACGGGCACGGCGATCGTGATGGGCAAGCGCGGCCAGCACGTGCTCACCCGCGGCGATGACGAGGCCGCGATCGCGCGCGGCGTGTTCGACACCTACGCAGAGGCCAACCTGCGCTACTCGCAGGTCGCGCCGCTCGACATGTTCGAGGAGAAGAACACCGGCAACAACCTCCCGGCGCAGATCGAGCTCTACGCGACCGACGGCGACGAGTACCACTTCCTGTTCATGGCCAAGGGCGGCGGCTCGGCCAACAAGAGCCTGTTGTTCCAGGAGACCAAGGCGCTGCTGAACCCGGCGAGCCTGAGCGCGTTCCTCGACGCCAAGCTGCGCTCGCTCGGCACCGCGGCGTGCCCGCCGTATCACCTCGCGGTGGTGATCGGCGGCACGAGCGCCGAGCTTGCGCTCAAGACGGCCAAGCTCGCGTCGGCCCGCTACCTCGATGATCTGCCGACCTCGGGCAATGCGCTCGGGCGCGCGTTCCGCGATGTCGAGTGGGAGGCCAAGGTCCTCGAGATCGCGCGGGGCACGGGCATCGGCGCGCAGTTCGGCGGCAAGTACTTCTGCCACGACGCGCGGGTGATCCGCCTGCCGCGCCACGGCGCGAGCTGCCCGGTCGCGATCGCGGTGTCGTGCTCGGCCGACCGCCAGGCGCTCGGAAAGATCACGCGCGAGGGCGTGTTCCTCGAGGAGCTCGAGCACGATCCGGCGAAGTACCTGCCCGAAACCGCGCCCGGTGACATCGCCGGCGACGAGGTCTCGATCGATCTGACGCGGCCGATGTCGGAGATCCGCCAGACGCTGTCGCGCTATCCGATCAAGACGCGGCTGGTGCTGAGCGGCCCGCTGATCGTCGCGCGCGACATCGCGCACGCCAAGCTCAAGGAGCGCATCGATCGCGGCGAAGGGCTGCCCGCGTACATGAAGGATCACTGCGTGTACTACGCCGGGCCGGCCAAGACGCCGACCGGGTATGCGTCGGGCTCGTTCGGGCCGACGACGGCGGGCCGCATGGACAGCTACGTCGACCTGTTCCAGGCCCACGGCGGCAGCATGGTGATGCTCGCCAAGGGCAACCGCTCGCCGCAGGTCACCGAGGCGTGCAAGGCCCACGGCGGGTTCTACCTCGGATCGATCGGCGGCCCCGCGGCGCGGCTCGCCAAGGACTGCATCAAGAAGGTCGAGGTGCTCGAGTATCCCGAGCTCGGCATGGAGGCGGTGTGGAAGATCGACGTGGTCGACTTCCCGGCGTTCATCGTCGTCGACGACAAGGGCAACGACTTCTTCGCCGGGATCACCGGCAGCTCCGCGGTCAAGCTCAAGGCGCGCTCGTAGCTCGGGCGCTCGCCGCCGGCCGAGCAGAGCTCCCCACGAGTAGACGTACGCCGCGCCGGATCTTCTGTCGGTCGCGTCGAAAAATTCGCGCGCGGCGGCGCTGGGAATATTGCGCGCGCGTCGCGTGAGCGTCGGTGAAGGAGCAATGATGACCAGAAAGCTGCACAGACAACTGTGGTGGCTCTCGGTGGCGGGCGTCGCGGCGATCGCGGTGAGCTGCGCCAACGGGCCAGATACCACCAGCGAACAAGCCGCCGTCACCGACGACGATCCACCCTCGGCCAAGGGGCAGCCGCCCCTCGTGCCACCGCCGCAAGACCCCGGTCCGCCGCTGGTGGCGCCTCCCGTGCGCCAGCCGCCGAAGATGAAGGGCACGGGCGAGTCGATCGAGGCGTTCATCGCGTGGGCAGTGGCGTCCACCGGCGCGGAGCGCGAGCTCGGGCGCGCGGCGATCGTCGATGCGTCGGCGGAGCCCAAGAACGCAACGCTGCTCGGCGAGCAGCTGATGGCGTGGTACCAGGCCGACGTCGGCCGCTCGCTCGTGATCCTGGCGATCCTGGGCGAGATGCGTACGCCGGATGCCGAGAAACAGCTGGGGACGTTCATGGCGCTGCAGGCCAAGCCGAGCGGCGTGGTCGTCGAGGGCGCCGACAACGCAGTCACCGGGCTCGGGATGCTGCAGTCCAAGGCCGTCGACGGGCTCGCATACCAGGGCACCAAGTCGGCCGACAAGCAGGTGCTCACGATCGCCGCGCAGCACCCCGACATCGCGGTGCGCTCGGAGGCGATGGTGGCGTATCTCCACAACCACGGGAACACCGAGGCGGCGCGCAAGGCGCTGCTCACCGCGGTGCGGCCCGACGAGGCGCGCTACGTCGACCGCGTCGTCAAGCTGCCGAGCGACGACATCGGCGCGTTCGATCAGAAGGTCGCCGTGTACCTCGCGGCGCATCCCGAGGCGATTCCGCCCAAACCCGTGCCCGCACAACCAGGAGCCCAGCCATGAGCGCGATGCGTCTTCTCGCGGTCGCAACCGCGATCGCCATCCCCCTCGCCTCGACGACCCCGGCGCACGCGGTGTGCGGCCAGGGCGCGGCGAACCTCAGCACCGCCGACCGCGCGTTCTTCGACGTGCACGGCTGCGATGTCCCGTTCTTCACGTGGGAGGCCAGCTCGGGCGGCTACGACCTGCACTCGGGCGACTGGACCTCGCGCGGCTGGTCGGACGCGTGCAACGCCCAGCTCGAGTTCCCCAAGCACTGGAGCGCCGCGCTCCTCGTCGTGCGCGGCCTGGTCGACGACTACGCGCGATCGTTTCACGCGACGGCCGACTACCTCGCGCTGAGCCGCGGCCCGGGGAGCAACTTCCACGACGGCCTCTATCACAACGTCGGCGACCGTCTCGACCTCTTCGGCTCGTACTTCCACTTCCTGTGGGACCGCTCGGTCACCACGTACTGCCCGCTCTACGACGCG
>DATIPJ010000879.1:0-5421 GCA_035472155.1 Kofleriaceae bacterium | reverse complement strand
GGGCGGCATGGGCACGGTCTATCGCGCATATGATCCGGACCTCGATCGCAACGTGGCGCTCAAGCTCGTGCGCGCCGATCCGCGCAATCCCGATCATCGTGCAAGGTTGCGCAGCCGGCTGTGGCGCGAGGCCCAGACCCTCGCGCAGCTCGCGCACCCCAACGTCGTCGCCGTGCACGACGTCGGTACGCACGATGACCGCGTGTTCGTGGCGATGGAGCTTGTCGACGGCACTACGCTGCGCGAGCTGCTGACCGACGAGCGCCCGGCGCTGCCGCGCATCCTCGAGCTGTTCCGCGCCGCCGGGGGCGGGCTCGCGGCGGCGCACGACGTGGCGCTCATCCATCGCGACTTCAAGCCCGACAACGTCCTCGTCGGTCGCGATGGCCGCGTCCGCGTCGTCGACTTCGGCCTCGCGCGCGCGGTCGCGGGCGAGGACAGCCTCGGCCCGCTCGCGATCGGCTCGGACGCCACCGTGAGCGGCCTGGTCGCCGGCACGCCGGCCTACATGGCGCCCGAGCAATTCGCCGGCGCCGAGCTCGACGCGCGCGCCGATCAGTTCAGCTTCTGCGTCGCGCTCCACGAGGCGCTGTTCGGCGCCCGCCCCGCCGACGAGCGCGCGCCGATCCCGCTGCGCACGCCGGGCGGCACACGCGTTCCCACGCGCCTGCGCGCCGCGCTGCTCCGCGGCCTCGCGCCCGATCCCGCCTCGCGCCATTCGTCGATGCACGCGCTGCTCGACGAGCTCGCGCCGTCTCCGGGGCGGCGCCGGATCGCCGCCGGCGTCGCGGCGGCCGCCACAGCCGTCGCTGCGGTGCTCGCCGTCCACGCGATCCGCGCCGATGATCCCGCCGCGCGCTGCGAGGGCCTCGATGCGCGCCTCACCGGCGTGTGGGACCCGCCGCGCCGCGCCGCGATCGGCCAGGCGATCGGCCGCCACGGCGACGCCGAGGCCGCCGCCATCGTCCAGCGCGTGCTCGACGGCTACACCGCATCATGGCTCGCGATGCACACCGCGTCGTGCCGCGCGACCCGCGTCCTCGGCGAGCAGTCCGCGGAGCTGCTCGACCTGCGCACCCAGTGCCTCGACCGCCGCCTCGCCGAGGTCCGCTATCTCACGGGCCTCCTCCTCGAGGCCGACGCCGGCACTGCGGCCCGCGCGGTCACCAGCGTGCGCACGCTCCCCCCGATCGACGACTGCGCCAACGCCACCGCGCTGCGCGACCCGCTGCCGCCGGCGAACCCGCTCCTCGCCGCGCCGCTGCGCGATCAGCTCGCCCGCGTGCGCGCGGAGCTCTCGCTCGGCAAGTACGACGACACCGCGCGCGACGCGGCTGCGCTCGCCGCCTCGGCCTCCGCCGCGGGCGACCCATGGCTCGAGGCCAGCGCGACCTACCTCGCCGCGCGCGCCGAGCGCCAGCTGGGCCACATCCCGCGCGCCGAGGACGGCCTCTACCGCGCGATCGCCATCGCCGAGACCGGCCGCGCCTCCGACGTGGTCGCCGACGCGTGGATGGCCCTCGCGTGGATCGCCGCCGAGGATCGCGACCGCTATGCCGACGCCCTCCGCCTGGCCGGCGTCGCAGGCGGCGTCGTCCGCCGCCTCGGTGGCAACCCGCGCCTCGAGGCCACCCTCGAGGACTACCTCGGCGTCCTCCGTCTCGATCGCAACGAGCTCGACGTCGCGCGCCAGCACCTCGAGCGCGGCCTCGCGCTGCGCGAGAAGCTCTACGGCCCCACCCACGACGAGACCGCGCGCTCGCTGCAGCACGTCGCCTTCCTCGAAGAATCCGCGGGCAACCTCGCCAAGGCGCTCGATCTCCACCACCGCGCGCGCACCATCGCCGAGGCCGAGCTCGGCCCCCACCACCCCGACGTCCTCGCCATGCTCTCCTCCGAGGGCGCCGCGCTCTTCAAGCTCGAGCGCCACGCCGAGGCCGCCGCCCTCCTCACCGACGGTCTCGCGCGCGCCGAGCGCGCCACCGGCCCAACCTCGGAGCTCACCGCCAGCTTTCTCACCAACCTCGGCCTCGCCCAGGGCCAGGTCAAGCACCACGCCGACGCCCGCGCCGCCTTCGAGCGCTCCTTCGCGATCCACGTCCACAACGACGGCCCCGACAGCCTCGACGCCGGCACCCTCCACATCGATCTCGCCTTCCTCCTGATCGACACCTCCAGCTTCAACGACGCCCGCGCCCACGCCGAGCGCGCCGTCGCCATCTTCGACCGCATCCTGGGCGCCAACCACCCCGATCTCGCCATGGCCCTCGAAGCCCTGGCCACCACCGAGCTGCGCACCCACCACCCCGAGCGCGCCGTCATCGCCCTCGAGCGCGCCGTCACCATCCGCGCCACCGCCCCCGCTACCCCGCCTCAGGACCTCGCCGCCACTCGCTTCGATCTGGCCAAGGCGATCCTCGCTGCCCACGGCTCCCCCACACGCGCCCGCAAGCTCGCCGCGGACGCGCGCACCGCCCTCGAGCGCATCGGCGACACCGACGGCGTCCGCGAGGTCTCCAGCTGGCTGGCCTCCCTCCGCTAGCCATCGAACCGCGCGGCCGGGCCAAGGCTGCCTCCACAGAGCGCGCACTGCGTGCTCGGGCGTGGAGGCCTGTGGACGCTGACGGCTGAGAATAACCACACGGGCGCTCGCGCGAACGCGCGCCTGCGGGCGGTGGTTTTTCTCAGCCTTGGAGAGCCGCGCGCATAGCGCCCAAGCAGCTGAGTGGCGCGCCTCTCCACAGCGCCACACAGGCCCTACCACTGGTCGAAGATTTTTGTGGATTGAGGAGAGGAGAAGGCCAGCAAAGCGGCTCGGACCGCGCCTCGCCGCCGGCAATCGCTCGAATCGCAGCGATGGCGATGGCGATGACGATGGCGATGGCGATGGCGATGGCGATGGCGATGGCGATGGCGATGGCGATGGCGATGGCGATGGCGATGGCGATGGCCGCTGAAGCTCATGCGCAGGCCGGCCGAAGGAGGCAAGTGCGTGGTGTCGCCGTCGGTGCCGTGGGTCAATCCCGGCTGCAAGACCCAGCGATCCGCTACTGTAGTGCGCATGGGTGCAACGGACGTCCCCGGTCATTCGGTCCCGATCCCGGTGCTCGAGACGCCGCGGCTGACGCTGCGTGGCCACCGCGCCACGGACCTCGCTGATTCGCTCTCGCTGTGGAGCGACACCGACGTCGTGCGCTTCATCGGTGGCAAGCCGGCCAGCCGGGAGGAGGTGTGGGCGCGCGTGCTGCGCTACATCGGCCACTGGGCGGTCGCGGGGTACGGCATGTGGCACATCCGCGAGCGCGCCAGCGACCGCTTCGTCGGTGAGGTCGGCATGGCCGACTTTCAGCGCGACATTGCAGTCCCGTTTCACGATGCTCCCGAGACCGGGTGGGCGCTGCGCCCGTGGTGCCATGGCAAGGGCTATGCGACCGAGGCGATGTCGGCGGTGCTGAGCTGGAGCGCTGCGCGGCACCCGCGGACCGTGTGCATGATCGACCCCGATAACAGCGCCTCGCTGCGGGTCGCCGCCAAGCTCGGCTACCGCGAGATGACGCGCGCCGATTACAAGACCTCTCAGGTGGTCTTGTTCGAGCGCCACTCGCCAAACGGCTGACCGTCCGCGAGGCTGTGCCAACGCTGGCTCGACGCAGTGCGGCGTCGGGCAGCAGATCACGTCACGCACCGCTACGCGAGGGCCGAGTCTGCGGTAAGACGTGCGCGTCCCATGAGTGCCGTCGCATCCGTACAGAGCAGTCCAACCGGCCGCCTGTCTCCCCAGCTATGCCTCGCGATCCACGAGCACATGCTTCGCACGCGTGTGCTCGAGGAGCGCCAGATCATGATGTACAAGCAGGGAGACGGGTTCTTCTGGATCGGAGGCCCGGGCGAGGAGGCGTTCAGCGTTCCGCTCGGCCTGCTCGTCGACAAGGGGGAGGGAGTCGACCACGACTACCTCCATCTCCACTATCGCTCGAGCGGCACGCTGCTCGCGATGGGCGCCGATCCGATCGATAGCCTGCGCCAGATGCGCAACTCGGTGACCGACCCGTACTCGAAGGGCCGCAACTTCACCAGCCACTTCTCGATCCGGAAGTGGAACGTGGTCCCGGTGACCTCGCCGATCGCGGTCCAGTTCGCGATCGCGCTCGGCACCGCGCACGCGCAGCGCGCCGGCACCGGCGCCAAGGGGATCACGGTCGTGCAGGGGGGCGACGCGGGGACGGCCGAGGGCGACTTCGCGACCGCGCTGGTGTGGGCATCGCGGCGCGGCCACGAGCTGCCGATGCTGATGATCGTCGCCAACAACCGGTACGGCATCTCGACGCCATTCGCCGGCCAGCACGCGTACGACCAGATCGCCGAGCGCGGCAAGGCGTTCCGCATCCAGACCGCCGTCGTCGACGGCAACGATCCCGAAGCGTCGTACACGGCGCTCAAGCTCGCGATGGACTACGTGCGCACCGAGCGCAAGCCGTACCTGCTCGAGACCATGGTCTCGCGGCTGCGCGGCCACTCGTCGGCGAGCGGCGCCAACCCCGCGGACGGCGAGGTCGATTGCCTCGAGCGCTTCGAGCGCGTGCTCGAGGAGCGCAAGCTCTTGACCCGCAGCCACGCCGACAAGCTGCGCGAGCAGTACAACAACGAGCTGCTCGAGGCGGCGCGCCGCATCCGCAACGAGCCGCACCCAGGGCCCGAGACGATCTGGGACCACGTGTTCGCCGACAAGAACCTCGTCGGAGGCGAGCGCTGATGGCGACCATGATCCAGGCCATTCGCATGGCGCTCCACGTCGGTGAGACCCGGCTCGGCGTGACCGATATCTTCGGCGAGGACGTCGGGCCTCCGCTCGGCGGCGTGTTCACAGGCACCCAGGGCCTGACCACGGCGTGGAACAGCCCGCTCGACGAGCGCGGCATCGTCGGCATGGCGATCGGGCTGGCGCTCGCCGGCAAGTGCCCGGTCGCCGAGATCCAGTTCTGCGACTACGCCTTCAACACGATCGACCTGCTCAAGATCGCGGGAAATCTGACCTGGCAGAGCGCCGGCGACTGGAACGTGCCGATGGTGCTGATGACGCCGGTCGGCGCTGGCATTCGCGGCAGCATCTATCACTCGCACTCGTTCGACGCCCAGGCCACGCGGCTGCCGGGCTGGAAGATCGTGATGCCATCGACGCCGCGCGATGCCTACGGGCTGATGCTCAGCGCGATCAAGGATCCGAATCCGGTGATGTACCTGATGCCCAAGGCGCTGTTGCGCGTGAAGGCCAGGCCGGGCGAGCAGGTCCCCGGCGAGCCGGGCGACGACAAGCGGCTCGCGTCGATGATCGATGCGCCGGTCGGCGACCGCAGCGCCTGGAAGCCGCAGTGGCCCGATCTCGAGGAGCTCTACATCCCGATCGGCGAGGCCTCGGTCGTG
>DATIPJ010000878.1:0-4919 GCA_035472155.1 Kofleriaceae bacterium | reverse complement strand
ACCTGTTTCACGGCTGCGTCATCAACCCCTGGTGGCATCCGACCCCGCTGCGAGCGCTGGAGGAGAAGAGCGAGGTGGAGCTCAAGGTGTTCCGGCCGACGGGACGCTGCGCGAGGCGATGCCGGGCGAGTCCGGCGAGGTCGCGCTGACCGACCTGCACAACCTCGCGTGCCCGATGATTCGCTATCTCACAGGCGACGTCGCGGTCGCACACGGAGACACGCGGTGTGCGTGTGGGCGCGGTCTGGTCAAGATCGGACCGATCGAGGGTCGCGTGACCGACACCCTCCACGACGGCGCGGGCAATGCCGTCGGTGGACTGGTGTTCAACGTCCTGATCGGCGTGCTCGACCACGTCGCGCGCAGCTTTCAGGTCGTGCAGAAGCCCGACGGCAGTGTCGTGATGCGCGTGGTCCCGACCTACGGCGACCGCCTGCCCGAGAAGGAGAACCGGGCCATTCACGACTTCGCAGCGAAGTACCTGCCCGGCACCCGGTTCACGGTCGAATACGTCGATGAGATTCCGCTAACATCGGCGGGGAAGCGCAACGTCGTCCTGGTCGAACGGCAGGCTCACGCACCCGCGTGATAGCGTGCAGGCCGCGTGATCGATCTGTATCGCCCGATCCTGGCCAAGGCGCTGTTCCCCGCGTTCGAGGCGGCGCGCGGCCGTCCGACGGTGCCGCTCCTGCGCCACCTGCGAGCGACCGAGCGCGCGACGCCCGAGGCGCTGCGCGACCTCCAGGCGGGCCTTTTGCGCCGCGTGCTTCGTCACGCCTATCGGCACACGGCGTTCTACCGCCAGCTGCTCGATGAGCGCGGGCTCTCGCCCGAGGACTTCGGCACCGTCGAGGACCTCGGCAAGCTGCCGCTGCTCGAGCGGCCGATCCTGCGCGCCAGCGTCGAGACTCGCACCGCCAGCGCGCCGCCGCACGCGAGCATCACCAAGACCACGAGCGGCAGCTCGGGCGAGCCGGTCGTCGTCAAGTACAACGCCGAGTCGCGGCACTGGCGCGATGCGATTCGCTGGCGCGGTTACGGCTGGGCCGGCTACGACATCGGCATGCGGGCGCTCCACTACTGGGGCTTCGGCCCGGCGGGCGTGTCCACCTGGTGGAAGCAGAAGAAGGTCGCCGTCGACCGCCTGGTCAAGCGCGACTGCTACGTCGACTGCACGCCGCGCGGCGAGGACGCGCTGCTCGCCGCCGTCGCCGAGATCCGCCGGTTCAAGCCGCACGTCATGGTCGCCTACGCCAGCGGTGCGGCCGCCCTCGCGCGCTTCGTCAACGACCGCGGCCTGCGCGCGTGGGACCCGATCCCGGTGCTCACCGGCGCCGAGGGTCTGGTCCCGCACGACCGCGCCGCCATCGAGCAGGCGTTCGGCCCGGCGTTCGACACCTACGGCTGCCGCGAAGTGATGCTGATCGGCTCGGAGTGCGAGGCCCACGACGGCCTTCACACCTCGATGGAGAACCTGGTCACCGAGGTCGTCGTCCGCGAACTGGACGGAACGGTCCGCCATGCGCGCCCGGGCGAGACCGGCGAGGTCGTCGTCACCGACCTCCACAACCTCGCGTGCCCGATGATCCGCTATGTCAACGGCGACCTCGCCGTCGCGCGCGGAGACGAGCCGTGCCGCTGCGGCCGCAGCCTGGTCCGCATCGGGCCGATCGAGGGCCGCGTCACCGACACCCTGTACGATGGGGCAGGGCGCGCGGTCGGCGGCCTGGTCTTCAACATCCTGTTCGGTATCATCGGCAGCTTCGCGCGCACCTTCCAGATCGTGCAGCGCCGCGATCGCAGCATCGTGTTCAAGATCGTGCTGTTCTCGGGCGCTCAGCTCCCCGAGCGCGAGACCAAGCTCATCCGCGACTACGCCGATCGCTATCTGCCGGGCGCTCCGCTCGCGATCGAGGTCGTCGACGACATCCCGCTGTCGCCGGCCGGCAAGCGCCGCGTCGTCGTGGTCGAGAAGTAGCCTGCGCGCTACGCTCGCGGCGTGACCGTGCCGCTCGTGATCCTGACCGGCTTCCTCGGTGCGGGGAAGACCACGCTGGTCAATCGCCTGCTCGCGCGCCGCAAGGACCGCCGCGCCGCCGGCAAGCTCGGCCTGATCGTCAACGAGCTGGGCGAGGTCGGCATCGACGGCGCGCTGCTGGGCGGCGAGTCCGCGCGCCAGATCGAGCTCCCGGGCGGCTGCGTGTGCTGCGTGCTGGGCGACGAGCTCGGCACCACCTTGATCGATCTCGTCGATCGCAACCCCAGCCTCGAGGCCATCGCGCTCGAGACCACCGGCGTTGCCGAGCCGCTCGCGATCTCGTGGGCCGTGGCGCGCGAGCCGGTCGCGTCGCGGGTGCGACTCGCCGCTGTCGTCACGCTGATCGATGCCACTCACTTTCTCGCCTCGCGCGCCGTCTCGTCGTCGGTCGACGCGCAGGTCGCCTACGCAGATGTGTTGCTGCTAACAAAGGCAGAGCTCGTCGACGACAGATCTGACGACATCGAGCGTGTAGAAGCTGTCGCGCGCGAGCTGGCGCCCAAGGCCCTGATGCGGCGCGGTAGCGCCGACGACCACGCCGCGTGGCTCGAGGCGCTGCTCGCCGACCCGGATTTGCCATCGGCCTCTACGGATGCCGCCATCCAGCGCACGCTGCTTCCCCAACCGAATGGCCAGGTTACCGCGCATGTGCACACCGACGACTGTCGTCATCTCGACAGTCATGCTGCTCATGGAATCGACAGCGTCTGGATCGCTGTCGAGGCGGCGCTCGATCTCGACGAGCTCGAGGACCAGCTCGCCGACTTGCCGCCCAACTACGTGAGGATCAAAGGAATCGTGCGCGCCAAGCGCGACGGCGAGGCCGCGCAGTGGATCGCGGTGCATCGCGTCGGGCCGCGCGTCTCCAGCGAGCGCTTCGACGGGGAAGAGCCCCAGCAAGGACGCATCGTTGCGCTCGGTCCGTCGGTATCTCGCGACGAGCTCGCACGCGCTGTCGCGGTTGCTACCAGCTGACGACGAGACAACGACCACCTACGCGGGCATCCGCCTTGCTTGGTCACTCGTACACAACGCGATGCTGGCTCGTTCGATCTTTTCCGTCGTCTCCGTTGCCTGGTCCGCCTGGCTCCTCGCCGCTGCGGCCTGTGGTCAGGAGAAGATCGAGGTTCACAAGACTGACAGCACCGACTACAACCACGGCGCCCTCCTCGTCGCAGTTGACAAGTTCGTCGCAGCCGGTCGCACCCCCGACGCGTACGCCGAGCTCGCGCAGAGCGCCTTCCAGCTGCGCTCCGGCATGGACCGCACGGTGGCCAAGGAGACCGAGCTCAAGCTCATGGTCCTCGCGCTCACGCCCGTGCAAGCCGTCCACGCCAAGCCGATGCCCGATCAGGTCGACGCGCTCGCGCTCACCGTGTGGCCGACCCTCATCGCGCCGGTCTTCGAGGCCGACGACCTCACCGTCAAGCGCGATCCCAAGGCCGCGAGCATGATGCCCAAGCCGGGCGAGACCTCGCGCGCCTACCTCGTCCGTCTCTGCGGCGGCCCGCTCGCCAGCGACTGCAAGCAAGTCGTCCCCGAGATGCAAGGCACCGTCATCAACGCCTACGCCACGCGCAAGGCCACCGAGCGCGTTCGCAACGCCGTCTCCGACTGCGTCATGTGCGCCGCCGAACCGGGCTGGCACGAAGCCGTTCGCGCCTGGGAAGCCCTCGACCGCATGGCCAACGGCACGGTCAACGACACCGAGCAGCGCGCCGACCCCGACAACTGGCCCACCGCCGGCAGCGCCGCCGAGCTCGACCCGGGCCTCCCCGAGGCCGAGATCGACGACGCGGGCGAGGTCATCATCGGCGGCCAGCACTACGCCACCGTTCACCGCGCCTCCGCCCTGCGCGACCTGCGCGGCGATAGCCCCGCCCTCGCTCTCCACCTGCGCCCCGACCTCTCTCTCGCCCAGGTCCGCGCCCTCCTCGCCGACGCCCGCAAGGCCGGCGCCGCCCGCGTCGCGGTCATCGCCCGCAGCGCCCAGTACCCCTGGGACCGCAAGATCTACTGGATCGCCGACGGCGTCGGCACCCGCGCGGGCCTCCGCCCCACCGACTCCCTCCAGCTCCTCCTCCACGCCGTCGACGCCGTCGCCGGCCCGGGCACCATCGCCCGCGTCGACTGACCCGCTACCACTTCGCAGTCCTCGGCGAACGGATTCGCGCGATCGAGTCGTTCGCCTCGACGCGCGGCATGTGTCGCGATCTGCGCATCGCGAGGCAGCATGCCCCATGCTGCGCATGCTGCCACACCGACGATCGTCGCCTGGTGACGGGGCTACCATGAGGCATGGGTGACATCGACGAAAAGATCTCCGATGCGATCGAGAAAGCGCGCGAGTCGCGACTGAACAGCGTGATCGCCGTCTTTGTGGCGTTGACCGCCACGTTCATGGCGCTGAACAACGTCAAGGACGGCAACATCGTTCAGGCGATGCAGCAAGCGCAGGCGAATGGCGTCGATTCATGGGCCTACTACCAGGCCAAGGGGACCAAGGAGAACCTGGCGATCTCCGCGCGCGAGCAGATCGAGCTCATTCGCGATACGACCGCAAATCCGACGCCCGAGGTGAAGGCGTTGCTCGACAAGCGGATCGCCGAGTACGCCGCCCTCGAGAAGAAGTACGCGGGGGAGAAGGAGGACATCAAGCAGCAGGCCGAGGGCTTCCAGAAGCAGGACGACGCGCTCAACGTGCACGACGATCAGTTCGATATGGCAGACGCGATCATGTCGGTGTGCCTCGCGCTGTTCGGCATCACAGCGCTCACCCGAAAGCGAGCGCTCCTGGCCGTGGCGATCGGGTTCGCCTGCCTCGGCACGATCCTCGGGCTCGCTGGCTTCCTCGGTTGGGACATGCACCCGGACTGGCTCG
>DATIPJ010000877.1:0-7896 GCA_035472155.1 Kofleriaceae bacterium | reverse complement strand
GGCCCCATTCGTCATCGGCACATCGTCATCGGCCCCATTCGTCATCGGCACATCGTCATCGGCCCCATTCGTCATCGGCACATCGTCATCGGCCCCATTCGTCATTGTCCCCTCGTCATTGTCCCCTCGTCATCGGCCCCTCGTCATCGGCCCCTCGTCATCGTCGCCTCGTCATCGCCACATCGTCATCGCCACCTCCGTCATCGCACCTCCGTCATCGCCACCTCCGTCATCGCACCGCCGTCATCGCCACCTCGTCATCGCCGCCTCGTCATCGCGGCCTCGTCATCGCCACCTCGTCGAGGCACATCGTCATCGTGACCTCGTCGAGGCACATCGTCGAAGCAAAGGATGGTTAGGCAGGCGGTCCACCGCGAGGGCGTGACACGTCAACGCGAAGCGCCGCGGCGCAGGCTGGGTCTCCTCCCGAGATAGATTGCACGGCCGGGTGGATCATGCGCCGGCCGGTCGTGGAGATGGCGCCGCCCTCCATCGCGATACGGCGGTCAACGGACGAGGGAGGGACCCAGCACTGCGACCGCGCGCGAAGCGTGTCCGCGTTCTCGCCAGCGTCGGCGAGGCGAGCAACGGCGGCGGAGCGAGGACAACGCGCGAGGGCGAGGCAGAAGCGGTGAGGGGCGTGGCCAACGCGCAAGGAGCGAGGGTAGCGGGGAGCGAGACGAGCGGGGCGGTCAGCCCGTGCGGGCTTTCTTGCGTTCCTCGGGGTTCTCGTCGAGCCAGGCGCGCAGGCTTTCCTCGGTGATCTCGACGACGAGGTCCGCGTCGCCCAGGCGAGCTTGGCAGCCGAGGCGGGATTCGGGGCGGACGTCGAAGGCCTTGTCCATGATGTCGTTTTCTTTGTCCGTGACCTCGGGGAGGGAATCAAGGCCTTCGTGGACCCAGACGTGGCAGGTGGAGCAGGCGAGGTTGCCGCCGCAGGCGTGGCCGACGCGCGCGCCGCAGTGCTCGGCCGCGTCGAGGATGGAGATGCCTTTTTGGGCGTCGATGATGAGGGGGCCGCTGGAGGCCGGGCCCTGCGGGTTCATGAAGGTCAGCTTTGGCATCGCTAGGCCCCCACCTTGCGCGCGGCGTCGTCGAGGGAGACGCCGTGCAGCTGCGCGGCGACGGCGCGGTTCATGCGTAGCTGCGCGAACGGCTTGGTCGCGATGTCGAGCGCCTCGATCTTGGCGCGCACTGCGAGGTGATCGTCGCCTGCGATGGCGGCCTCGAGGTCGCGCATGGCGGCTTCGCCGGCGGCGCGGACGTCGTCGTCGAGGAGGGCGGCGTCGGTGACGAAGGCGTTGCGGGTTGCGGCCAGGATGCGCGCGGCCTCGACGCGCTCGACGGCGAGGTTGCGGCGGGCGAGATCGTCCTCGGCGTGCTCGAAGGAATCGAGCAGCATCTGCTCGACTTCTTCGTCGGAGAGGCCGTAGCTCGGCACGACCTCGATCGAGGACTCCTTGCCCGTGGTCAGCTCCTTGGCCATCACCTTGAGCAGGCCGTCGGCGTCGATCAGGAAGGTGATCTCGACGCGGCCCATGCCGGCGATCATCGGCGGCACGCCGCGGAGGACGAAGCGCGCGAGCGAGCGACAGGCGTCGGCGGTTTCGCGCTCGCCCTGGAGGACGTGGATGTCGAAGCCGGTCTGGTTGTCGGCGTAGGTCGTGAACGTCTGGGTGGCGCCGGTGGGGATCGTCGTGTTGCGGTGGATCAGCTTCTCGACCACGCCGCCCATCATCTCGATGCCCAGCGAGAGCGGGACCACGTCGAGCAGCGTGACGTCCTGCCGCCCGCCGGCGAGGACGTCGGCCTGGACCGCGGCGCCGAGGGCGACGACCTGGTCCGGGTCGAGATCGCAGAGCGGGGTGCGGCCGAACAGCTCCTCGACGTGTGTGCGCACCACCGGCGAGCGGGTCGAGCCGCCGACCAGGATGACGCCGTCGAGGTCGGCGCGGTCGAGCTCGGCATCCTTGAGCGCCCGACGGCACGGCCGATCGCAGCGCTCGCGCAGCAGCGGCCGCATGTTCTCGGCCAGCTGCGCGCGGTCGATCGCGCGGTGGACCGGGCCGGCGAGGCAGAACGCGCAGTTGCCGCCGTCGCCATGCACCACGCCCGGGACCGGGGCCCGCGCACAGGCTGCGATCGCGAACGTCTCGCGTTCGGCGGCGGTCAGGGCCTCCTTGACCCGGCGCGCCTCCGCCAGGGCGGTCGCCCGGTACTCGCGGCGGTTGGCTGCGGTGGCGTCCTCGAGGCGGTCGCCGACCGCGAAGCGTGCGATCGCGCGGTCGAGGTCGTCGCCGCCGAACGCCGAGTCGCCGCCAGTCGCCTTGACCTCGAAGACGCCGTCGATGAGCTTGAGGATGGAGATGTCGAACGTGCCGCCGCCCAGGTCGAACACGGCGTAGGTGCCGGTCGAGCCGCGGTCGAGCCCGTAGGCGACCGCGGCCGCGGTCGGCTCGGCGAGCAGGCGCATGACCTCGAGGCCGGCGAGCCGGCCGGCGTCGCGCGTGGCCTGGCGCTGTGCGTCGTCGAAGTACGCCGGCACGGTGATCACCGCGCCCTCGATCGGGCCGCCCAGCTCGGCCTCGGCGCGGCTCTTGAGCTCGCGCAGGATGTCGGCCGAGACCTCGATCGGCGAGACCTTCCGGCCACCGGTCAGTCCGATGCGCACCGCGCGGTCGTCGCCCTCGAGCTCGTAGGGGAGCGCCGCGCGCACGCTCGCCAGGTCCTGGACGCCGCGGCCGATCAGCCGCTTCACCGAGGCCAGCGTATCGAGCGGCGCGGAGACGGCGTGCGCCTGGGCCGGCCGGCCGACCACCACGTTGCCGTCGGGCGCGTAGTACACCACCGACGGCACGAGCGGCCCGCCCGCGCCGCCGATCACCGCGGGGCTCGCGTCGGCGACGTGCGCGACCAGGCTATTGGTCGTCCCGAGGTCGATGCCCACGACGCGCGGCTTGCACGCCTCCTTGGCCTTCGACTCCCCGGGCTCTGCGATCTGCATCAACATCGCATCCTCGGATCAATCCTCGTCGAGCGCGGCGTCGCACTCCTCGAGATAGCGATTGACGTAGCGCAAGAGGATCAGCCGCTCCTTGATCGCCGCGAAGTCGCTCGCCGCGAACAGCGCCGGCAGCGCATCGAGCGCCTCCTTGCGGCGTGCCTGCATCGCGCGCTGCAGCTTCTCGACCAGCGCGGTGTCCCCGGCCGCGCGCGCCGCGGCCAGCTCCTCGCGCAGCTCCAGGATCTCCATCAGGAACGCCGGATCGAGCCGCTCGTTGTCGCCGATCGTCACCCCGGCGCGCGCGAGCAGGTACTCGGCCCGCGGCACCGGCCGCTTGATCAGCTGATAGGCGTCATTGAGCGCGCGCGACCGCGACAGCGCCGCCACGCGCTCGGCCGCCGTGCCGCCCGCGACCCGATCGGGGTGGTGCTGCTTGCTGCGCTCGAAGAACGCGCGCTCGAGCGCCGCGAGGTCGACCTCGAACGAGGGCGCAAGCCCGAGCAGCCCGAACGGGTCGTCGCCGCCCGCCGCGTGGGTAGGCGCGCGATCCGCGGCCGCCTGCACGGCGCCACGCGGTCTAGAACTGGACGGATTCGCCACAGCCGCACGAGCCCTTGGCGTTGGGATTGTTGAACTTGAAGCCGTGGCCCATCATGCCGCGCACGAAGTCGAGCTGCATGCCGCCGAGATAGACCAGGCTCTTGGGATCGACCACGACCGAGACGCCATGCTCGGTGAACACCGTGTCCGTGGGGCGAGTCTGCTCGGCCCACTCGAACACGTAGGTGAATCCAGTGCAGCCGCCGCCGCGCACGCCGATCCGGATCGCCGCATTGGGCGTTCCGCGCTTGTCGCGCTGCTTGGCGATCTCGGAGGCCGCGGCCGCGGTGATCTCGATCTCGCGCTTCGACAGCGTGCGACCCGGAACGGGCGCTGACGCCGCCGATGACACCGACGCGGCCGCAGCCGACGCGGCCATCGAAGATTTATTGGGAGCCGATGTGCTCATCATCTGGTTCGCTTCGCTAGGTGCTTCACTTCGCTGGATGCTCTCCAGCCCTCGCCCGCTTCACTTCCGCTTTTTCTTGTAGTCCTCGATCGCTGCCTTGATCGCGTCCTCGGCGAGGACCGAGCAGTGGATCTTGACCGGCGGGAGGTTCAGCTCCTCGACGATCTGCGTGTTCTTGATCTGCGCCGCCTGATCGAGCGTCATGCCCTTGATCATCTCGGTCGCGAGCGACGACGACGCGATCGCCGAGCCGCAGCCAAACGTCTTGAACTTGGCGTCTGCGATCAGGCCGTTCTTGACCCGGATCTCGAGGCGCATGACGTCGCCGCAGGCCGGCGCGCCGACCAGGCCGGTGCCGACCTCGCTGGAATCGACGTCGGCCTCGGTCTTGAAAGTGCCGACGTTGCGGGGGTTCTCGTAGTGCTCGATGACTTTGTCGGAGTAGGCCATGGTGGTTCTTCTTGGTGTGGCCGGATGGTCACGAAGGGCTCGAAGGGATCAGTGAGGGGTCCACTGGATGGTGCTGAGATCGATGCCGTCCTGGTGCATCTCCCACAGCGGAGATAGCGTGCGCAGCCGCTGGACGCTGGCGACCACGAGCTCGATCACATAATCGATCTCGGCCTCGGTGTTGAAGCGCCCGATGCCAAAACGGATCGAGGTATGGGCGAGCTCGTCGCCGACGCCGAGCGCGCGCAGCACGTAGCTGGGCTCGAGCGACGCCGAGGTGCACGCCGAGCCCGACGACACCGCGATGTCCTTGAGCGCCATCAGCAGCGACTCGCCCTCGACGAACGCGAACGAGATGTTGAGGTTGCCGGGCAGGCGATGCTCGAGCGAGCCGTTGACGTAGACCTCGGTCAGCCGGCTGGTCAGCCCGTGGTAGAGCCGGTCGCGCAACGCGCGAAGCCGGACCTGCTCCTCGGGCATCTCCTCGCGCGCGAGCTCGGCCGCCTTGCCGAAGCCGACGATCAGCGGCACCGGCAGCGTGCCGGATCGCATGCCGCGCTCGTGGCCGCCGCCGTCGATGATCGGGTCGATGCGCACGCGCGGCTTGCGGCGCACCCACAAGGCGCCGATGCCCTTGGGGCCGTACAGCTTGTGCGCCGTGATCGACACCAGGTCGAGCCGCGCCTTTTCGACGTTGAGCGCGACCTTGCCCAGGCCCTGGACGGCATCGGAGTGGAACAGGGTCTTGGGGTTCTTGGCCTTGATCGCCGCGCCGATCGCCTCGATCGGCTGTACCACGCCGATCTCGTTGTTCGCGAACATGATCGTGACGAGGATCGTCTTGTCGGTCATCGCCGCGGTCACCTGCTCGGGCGTGACCAGGCCGTCCTTGGCCGGCGTCAGGTACGTGACCTCGAAGCCCTCGCGCTGCAGGCGCTTGCAGGTATCGAGCACGCTCTTGTGCTCGGTCTCGACGGTGATGATGTGGTTACCCTGCTTGCGCAAGAACGAGGCCGCGCCCTTGATGGCGAGGTTATTGCCCTCGGTCGCGCCCGACGTCCACACGATCTCCTTGCCGTCGCCGCCGAGCAGCGCCGCGACCTGGGAGCGCGCGTGCTCGACCGCGGCCTCGGCGGTCCAGCCGAACGAGTGGTTGCGACTGGCTGCGTTGCCGTAGTGCTGGGTGAAGAACGGCAGCATCGCCTGCACGACGCGCAGGTCGACCGCCGTCGTCGAGTGGTTGTCCATGAAGATCGGGAGCTTCACGCCCTCGGGGGCAGGGATCGCGATCGACTTCTGCGACTCCGCCGCCGAAGACGGACTTTGTGCCTGTGCAACCATTAGTTATTGCCCTCTCGGAAAAGGACCGTGACCGGAACGTCGTAATCCTTGGCGCGCTCCTTGGGAGCGTCCTCGACGACCGACGCCGGACGGCGCGATAGCCCTGCGAACAGCGGCGGCGCTTCGCCGCGATGGTGACCGTGGTGGTCGCACTCGCCGCACGCGGTGGGCGCGTAGTCATCCGTGCAGGTCTGGCAGGAATCGAGATACGAGAGCGCCTCGCTCAGGTCGTTCTCGATCACCTGCAGCTGGACGATCTGCTCGCGGATCCGGGCCTGCTTCTCGGTGAACAGCGCGCGCACGCGGCTGGTCGCCTCGCGCCCCGACCCGGCGCCCTGGAAGTCCCCGACGAAGCCCTGGATCTCGGCGAGCGTGAACCCGATCGCCTGCAGCTTGACGATCCAGTGGATGCGGTCGATCGCCTCGGGGCCGTACATCCGGAACCCGCCCTCGGACCGCGCACGCGGCTCGAGCAACCCAAGCTCCTCATAGAGATGCATCGCGCGGACGGTCTTCCCGACCGCCTTTGCGAGCTCTCCGACCCGCATCATCTTGGGATCTTCCTTGGTCATTGTCGTGAACCTAACGCGTACGTAAGGTTTAGTGCGACTGACCAGACTATGTTGGCTTGGACCGACCGTGTCAAGGTCGACCCTCACCTTTACGTGGGAGTCGGGCTGTCCGTTTTCGTGGATCTAGCCGTCCCGTCCCCGGCCGATCAGGAAGATGCCGTCAGCGGTCGGCTCAGACAACGTGGCGATGGCGGTCCCGATCGCCGTCCTTGCGGACCAGCCAGGGACTGCCTTCCGCGGCCTCGGCCCCATTGGTCCCCTTCCTGGGCACCGAGATCGGCTGCGGCTTCTTCGGATCGTCTTCGTCGTCGTGGCGCATGACGCCGCAGAATTTTGCATGTGCAGTGCCGGGCCCATCCCGCCCCATGGGCGCAGCCCGTCGAGCATCTGGCCAGGAGGTGGCGTGCAGACGTTGCCCGCCGCGCGTCGACGCGCGGTTAGTTTGCGGTCGCGGTGGCCTCGAAGGCGCGGATCACCGTCACCTTGATCTGCCCGGGGAACGTCATCTCCTCGGCGATCTGATGAGCGATGTCGCTCGACATCTCGACCACGGTCAGGTCATCGACATCGCGCTCGCGCACGTAGACCCGCAGCTCGCGGCCGCCGTGCACGGCGTGAGCGAACGCCACGCCGCGGCGCGATAGCCCGATCCGTTCGAGGTCCTCGATCTTCGCGGTGAAACCCTCGGCGAGCTCGCGGCGCGCCCCGGGGCGGGCCCCGCTCATCGCGTCCGACGCAGCGACCAGGTACGCGTAGACCGAATTGCACGGTTCGTCGGCGTGGTGCGCGCCGATCGCGTTGGCGACGACTTCGGCCTCGCCGAGCCGGCGCGCGATGTCGGCGCCGATGACCGCGTGCGAGCCCTCGATCTTGTGGGTCAGCGCCTTGCCGATGTCGTGCATCAGCGTCGCCCGGCGTGCGAGCTTCTCGTCGAGACCGAGCTCGGCCGCCATCATGCCGGCGAGATACGACGCCTCGATCGCGTGCCACCACTGGTTCTGCGTGTAGCTGGTGCGAAAGTTCAGCGCGCCGACCAGCTCGACGATCTCGGGGTGCGCCTTGGGGATGCCCAGGGTCTGGAACGCGCGCTTGCCGAGCGCCCGGATCTCCTGCTGCAGGTGATCGCGCGCGCGCGCGGCCCATGCGTCGGGGTCCTTGCGTGCGTCGTCGATCGTCTCGGGCTTCTTGATGAGCTTGCCGATCGCGCGGCGCACCATCTCCTTGCCCACGCCGTCGAGCCCGTCGAGCCGGACCGCATCCTTCTCGTCGTTGACCTGGAGCTGCACCCCCGCCGCGCGCTCGAGCGCGCCGTGCATCGCTGCGCCGCCGTCGAGCAAGAGCCCGACCAGCTCGCCGCCGATTCGCAGGTTCGACGTCGAGCGCTCGGTCAAATAATGATGGTGATAGCGCGTGGCGGCGATCTCCATCACCCGCCGCGCTTCGCGATCGTGGGCCGGATCGCCGGCGGTGGCGTCGACGGCGCGCACGGCAGCGGCCGCCCGCGCGCGGGCCTCCTGCAG
>DATIPJ010000876.1:0-16766 GCA_035472155.1 Kofleriaceae bacterium | reverse complement strand
AGCGCGGTGGACCGTCGACCGGCCTGCCGACCAAGACCGAGCAGTCGGATCTCTCGCAGGCGCTGTTCGGCCGCAACGGCGAGTCGCCGATCCCGGTGCTCGCCGCGAAGTCGCCGGGCGACACGTTCTACTGCGCGATCGAGGCGGTGAAGATCGCCACGCGCTACATGGTGCCGGTGATGCTCCTGTCCGACGGCTACATCGCCAACGGCAGCGAGCCGTGGCCGCTGCCGAACCTGTCCGCGCTGCCGCGGTTCGACGTCATCCATCGCACCGACCCGACGGGCTACTTCGTGTACCAGCGCGACGAGCGCACCCTGGCGCGCGCGTGGGTGGTGCCCGGCACGCCGGGGCTCGAGCACCGGATCGGCGGCATCGAGAAGGATGCGCTGACCGGCAACATCTCGTACGCACCCGAGAACCACGAGAAGCAGACCTTCGTGCGCGCGGAGAAGATCGCACGCATCGCCCAGGACATCGGCGAGCTCGACCTGGCCGGCGGCGAGAGCGGCGATGTGCTGCTGATCGGCTGGGGCGGCACCTACGGCGCGCTCCGCCAGGCTCAGCAGCAGCTCGAGGCGCAGGGCAAGTCGGTCAGCCACGCGCACCTGCGCTGGCTGTCGCCGATCGAGCCCGGCCTTCCGAAGATCATCCACAACTTCAAGCGCGTGATCGTCGCCGAGCTCAACATGGGCCAGCTCCGCATGATGATCCGCGCGCAGTTCCTGGTCGACGCGATCGGCCTCAACAAGATTCAGGGCCAGCCGTTCAAGGTGCGCGAGGTGATCGACGCGATCGAGAAAGAGCTCGACGTCGGCCACGCTGAATCCGCGAGCCATGCAACGCAGACCCAGGCGAGCGCCTAGAGGAATCCATGTCTGAAGCACTCAAGATCAAGCTGTCCAAGAAGGACCTCGAGTCCGACCAAGACGTGCGGTGGTGCCCGGGGTGTGGCGACTACGCCATCCTGGCGACCGTCCAGCGCACGCTGGCGCAGCTCGCGATCAAGCGCGAGAACACCGTGTTCATCAGCGGCATCGGCTGCTCGAGCCGCTTTCCGTATTACATGAACACCTACGGGTTCCACACGATCCACGGCCGCGCGCCGGCGATCGCGTCCGGGCTCAAGGTCACGCGGCCCGAGCTCGACGTCTGGGTGATCACCGGCGATGGCGACGGCCTGTCGATCGGCGGCAACCACATGATCCACGCGCTGCGGCGCAACATGGATCTGAAGATCATCCTGTTCAACAACCAGATCTACGGCCTCACCAAGGGCCAGTACTCGCCAACCTCGGCGATCGGGACGCGCGCGCCGTCGACGCCGACCGGCTCGATCGATCACCCGCTGAACCCGATCTCGCTGGCGCTCGGCAGCGGCGCGACGTTCATCGCGCGCGCGGCCGACACCGATGCCAAGCTGATGGGCTCGATCCTCCAGGAGGCCTACAAGCACATGGGCGCGGTGTTCATCGAGATGCTGCAGAACTGCCCGGTGTTCAACGACGGCGTGTGGGAGGGCGTGAAGGACGATCCGGCCGGCAAGCAGATCGCGCTCGTCGAGGGCAAGCCGCTGGTGTTCGCCAATGGCACCAAGGGCATCAAGCTCGGCGCCGGGTTGGTGCCGGAGATCGTCGACGTGGGCGACGGCCCCGGGAAGACGCCGCTCTCGGAGATCGTGGTCCACACCGACCGCGGCTCGACGCTGTACGCGAACCTGCTCGCGCAGCTCACGCTGCCGAATTTTCCGATCCCGATGGGCATCCTGTATCGCCACGACAAGCCGACCTACGGCGACCTCGCGAATCAGCAGGTCCAGGACGCAGTGGCAAAACAAGGCAAAGGCGATCTCAACAAGCTGCTGTACTCCGGCATGGTGTGGGAAGTCGGCGCCGACGGGATGCACCACTAGCTGATCGCTCTTGCACCGCGCCTCGTCGGGAGTTCAGCTCGCTGACGAGCGGATCCTCCGTGACCGTTCGGAAAGGCGATGCGGTGCAGACCACGACGCGCGCGCTGTTGCTAGTGCTGGGAGGTTGTTCGGTGGGGGCGCCGAGCGGGTTCTCGGGCGGCGACCACTGGACGTTTCCGCTGGTGGGGCCGCTCGAGGATGGTCTTCTGATCACGCCGGCGATGGTGCGTGGCCACGGGCCGTACCTGTTCGCGATCGATCCGGACGCGAACCTGTCGGCGATCGACAAGCAGATCGTCGATGACTGCGATCTGCGGACCAGCGCGGGGCCGTGGATCGTCGACGAGACCAACCACGGGCAGATCCGGCTGTACGCGGAGCTGCTCGCGCTGCGGGTGGCGGATCTGACGGTGGAGCGGCGCAGCGTGCTGCTGTTCCCGGTGGGCTACTACGACACCGAGGCCCGCCACATCAGCGGGATTCTCGGGCGCGACGTGATCGCGGACTCGCTGGTGTTCGGGTTCGATCGGGATCAGGGCATCGCGACCTTGTACACGGCCGGCGCGTTCACGCCGCCGCCGGATGCGGTCGCGATCAAGTACGAGGACCTCTCGGGGGACTCGGGCGAGGTCGCCGGCAAGTACCCCGCGGGCAACATCGTCGCGCGAGGCGGGGGCGGCCGCGCGGGCGTCGTCGACCCGTACGGCAACAACGTGCCGTCGCGCATCAACGAGGCCGAGCGCCAGGACTACAAGCAGAACGAGGTGCTGCCGGTGCCGCGCCGGATCGCGGCGGCGACGATCGGTGGCGGGCGGCACACGGTTCATCTCGATCTGGGCGCGGCGGTCAGCCAGCTCTCGGAGGATGCCTGGGGCGATGCGCACCTGACGCCGGCGGAGGCCAAGCTGCGGATCGTCGACGAGGCGGCCTCGGTCCGCAGCGTGAGCCGCGTCGGGGTCGCGTCCGAGGTGGCGCTCGGGCCGCTCAAGGCGCAGCGCGTGACGTTCGCGCCGCTCGTCGATCGCCGATTCCCGCCGGATTCGTTCGACGGCGTGCTCGGGCTCGACTTCTTCCGCGGGTTCACCGTGTACGCGAACTGGCACAAGCAGACGTACTTCGTGAAGCCGCGCGGCGATGCGGCGGCGCTCGCGACGGCGCGGCTGGGGCGCTGGGGCGCTGCGCTTCCGGCGTGCGCGCACCCGGGCTGCGTCAGCGCGCAGCTCGCGCCGGCGGCGGGCGGGCCGACGCTGGAGGTCGCGCGCGATCCCGAGGCGCAGAACCGCGGGCTCGAGGTCGTGCTCGCGGTGACGCCCGCGGCGGGCAAATCGGCGGCGTCGCTGATCGTCGAGCTGCCGCGCGGCGTGGACAAGCTGAGCAACCTGCTGCCGGCCGACTACACCGGCGCGACGCTGCAGCTGGCCGATGTCTCGCCATTTCCGCGGGCGTGCGTCGGGGCGAGCGGCTGCGTGCTGCCGCTGGGCGGGATCACCGACGGCGCGGCGGGTGAGCCACCGGTACCCGGCGAAGCGCCGCCGGCGGACGGGCAGACGGGAGACCGCGCTGCGCCGACGACGGCAGCCGCAGCGGCGTCACCCGCCGGGCCCCCTCCGCCGAAGAATGTCGTCCTCGACAAGCTGCACCGGGTGTCGGGCGACGCGGCGATTGCGCCGAGCGACGACGTGAAGAAGGCCGCCGGTGATCGCCCGCTCGGGGCGGCGATCCTGCGGGTGTGCCTGGCGCTCGACGGCACGGTCGACTCGACGAAGATCGTCAAGTCGAGCGGCGTGCCGGCGTATGACGACCAGGTCGCGCGCGCGGTGCAGGCGACCTGGAAGTTCTCGCCGGTCGAGAGCGGTGGGCAATCCGAGCGGGTGTGCACCACCGCCGCGTTCACCAACCACTGAAGGTGTGCTTGTCGGGGCGCTTCCCCGCCGGCCGGTCCGGCGCTTGCGTGGGGCGCGCCAGGAGAGATGCGCCGGGCCCCCCCTTGTGCTCCGCGCGGCGGTGCGGTCAGCTCGTCGGTGGAAGGACGACACATGCAGTGCACGCGCTTGTTGGGCTTGCTCCTGGCGTCGGGCTGGGCAACCGCTGGGGCCATCGGTTGCACGGTCGGCGCCCCGCCGGGCTTCTCGGGTGGCGACAGCTGGACGTTCCCGCTGGTCGGTCCGCTCGAGGACGGCCTCTTGATCACACCGGTGACGGTGGGCGGTCACGGGCCGTACCTGTTCGCGTTCGATCCGGACGCCAACTTCTCGGCGGTCGACAAGCAGGTGGTCGACGAGGCGCAACTGCGGACCAGCGGCGGTCCGAAGATCATCGATGAGACCGACACCGGCCAGATCCGGCTCTACGCCGAGCTGGTCGGCCTCAAGGTCTCGGGGCTCACGATCGCTCGCCGCGACGTGATGCTGTTCCCCGTCGGATTCTATGACACCGAGAGCCGCCACATCAGCGGCATCCTCGGGCGCGACCTGATCGCCGACTCGCTGGTGTTCGGGTTCGATCGCGACCAGGGCGTGGCCACGCTGTCGACGATCAAGGCGTTCACGCCGCCGGCCGATGCCATCGCGATCTCGTACAAGGAGATGTCGGGCGGCTCGGACACCGTCGCCGGCTCGACCGCGGGAGGGGCGCTGCTCGCGCGCAGTGGTGGTGGGGCCGTCGATCCGGGGGCCAACGTGCCGTCGCGCGTGAACAGCGCCGAGCGCGCGGGAGTCGCGAGCGCGACGGTGTCGCCGGTGCCGCGCCGGCTGGCGAACGTGCAGATCGGAGACGCCTCGCTCGAGATGCACCTCGACCTCGGCGCAGCGGTGAGCCAGATGCCGGAGGGCCGATGGACCCAGGCGCGTCTGGTACCGACCGATGTCGATCTCCGGATCGTCGACGAGGCCGCGTCGGTGCGCCGCGTGACCAAGGCCGGCATCGGCGACGTCGCCAAGCCGGTGGCGGTCTCGCACGTCACGTTCGCGCCCTTCATCGAGCGCCGGTTCGGCAAGGAGACCGTCGACGGTGCGCTCGGCCTGGACTTCTTCCGCGGCTTCGCGGTGTTCGCGAACTGGGACAAGCGCACGTTCTACCTGAGGCCGCGCGGCGACAAGGCGGCCACCACGACGGCGCGGCTCGGTCGCTGGAGCTCGATGATCAAGCCCTGCCCGCACCCGGCGTGCGTCCAGGCCTCGATCAGCGCGGGCGCCTCTCCGACGCTCGAGGTCGCGACCGATGCCGAGGCTGTCGGCCAGCCACTCGAGGTCCTGTTCGCCGTCACGGCTGCCGCCGGCAAGGACGCCGCGCCCCTCCTCGTGGAGCTGCCGCGCGGGGTCGTCAAGCTCAGCGAGCCGCTACCGCCCGAGTACGAGGGCGCGTCGCTCGCGGTGCTCGACATCTCGCCGTTCTCGCGGGCCTGTGCGCGCGAGGGCGGCTGCGTGGTGCCGCTCGACGATCGCCTCGCGCGCGGGATGGTGGCGGCACCTGCGGCTCCTGGTGCGCCGAGTCCGGGCACCCCGCCATCCGGCGCTGCGCCCAGTGACGCCCCTCCGGTCGCCGCTGCGCCGGCCGCGCCGGCCCGCAACATCGCGCTCGACAAGCTCAAGCGGGTGTCCGGCGAGCCCGGAATCCCGCCCAGCGCCGATGCCCGCAAGGCGGCCGGCGGCAAGCCGTTCGCGGTGGCGATCGTGAAGGTCTGCCTCTCGCCCGACGGCAAGGTGGAGTCGACCAAGGTGGTCAAGTCGAGCGGCGTCCCGGCGTACGACGACGAGCTGCAGACGACGATCAAGGCGAGCTGGGCATTCGCGCCCGACGCCAAGCCCGAGCCGTTGTGCACATCCGCGACGTTCGCCGCGCGCTGACGATGCGCTGATCGTGCACCGCCGGTTACAAAGTGGGGAGGACCCGCCCCAGCCCGGGACTCGACTCCCAGGTGAAGAAACCAATTTTGCGGAGGATCCAAATACCCGCGATTTCGTTGTCGCGGGTACGATAGTTGCTTACGTCGGCAGTGCGCCGGGGGGCGAAATTCTGTGCGAACGCACGCGGCCCCCGTCTCAAGGCAGGAGGGAACCCATGAGAGCAATGCTTGTCGCAGCGCTGGTGCTGTGCGTCGGATGCACGGTCGGCGAGGTCACCAACGAGAAACACGCCATGGCCTCGCTCGTCGCGAAGAGCGGCAGCACGGTCACCGGCACCGCCATGTTCACGCAGACCGGCGCCCAGGTGATGCTGAAGCTCAGCGTCACGGGAGCGAGCGCCGGAATGCACGGCGTGCACCTGCACGCCATCGGTGATTGCAGCGCGGCCGACGCGACCTCGGCCATGGGCCACTGGGATCCCACGACGATGATGCACGGCTTGCCGATGGCGGCCGCGCATCACCTCGGCGACTGCGGCAACTTCGAGGTCGGCGCCGATGGCACGGGCCTTCTGACGTTCAGCAACGTGTGGTCGATCGGCACGGGCGCGCCCGACGACATCGTCGGCCACGCGATCATCGTCCATGCGAACATGGACGATGGCACGACGCCTGCGCCGCCCGCCGGCCCGGGCAACTCGGGCGCCCGCCAGGCGTGCGGCGTCATCGTCGCTCAGTAGCTTGACGCCGGGCCATGGTCGCGGAAGATCCGCGGGATGCCCGAGCACATGGTAAGCGACGACGACGTCGAACGAACGATCAACGCCTTCGCACGTCTCGATCAGCGCGGCGACAAGAAGGCGATGAACAAGCTGGCCCAGCGGCTACAGCGCGAGCAACCGTTCCTGCTGCAGCACGCCGCGGCGGTCAAGAACGAGCACGGCGATGCGGTCGGCGAGGCCGCGGTGTTCTACGCGACGCTCATGTGGGCGATGTTCGACCGCGCGCGCGACGGCACGCTGCCGCGGCTGACCGCGCAGAACCTCGCCGATGCCGACACGGCGGTGACCGAGGCGCTCGCCGCGATCGAGGGTCTGGCCGACAAGCCTGCACACGAGCGCGTGGCGCCCGGGCTGGTCGACGCGCAGCCCCACGTCTACGGCAAGCTGGTCGCGCTGCTCGCCGAGGACGTCAAGGAGGCGGCGATGAGCGCCGAGACCGCGGCGACGATCATCAAGCCGACCGAGGTCGTGATCGAGGCCTTCGACGCCGCGCTGTCGGGCCGGCGGCCCGGCGAGCAGCAGGGCACGATCGTCGCGGGCGCCAAGGTCGGGCGCAACGAGCCCTGCCCGTGCGGCTCGGGCAAGAAGTACAAGCGGTGCCACGGCGAGGCCGCGTAGCCCGCAGCCGTTTTGGGTCAGTTGCCGAAGCCGGCGACCTTGACCCAGGGGCCGGCGGTGTACGGGAACGACTGGTCAAAGTGGACGTGCGCGACGTACCACAGCGTCACGTCGTCGCCGTCGAGCGGCTCGTCGCCCACGTAGGCCGACGGGAAGGTCTGGGCGCCCGCGGCGCTGCGCGGCGAGTAGGGTGCCCATTCGCCGTCGTGGTAGCGGATCGCGAACACCTCGGCGTCGTCCCAGCTGTGCGGGCGAATGTTGATCGCCGCGCCGGTCGAGAAGTCGATCTGGCGCCACACGTTGCCGTGCTCGTCGGCCTCGCCGCTGTACGGGAACCAGCCCTCGCGCTCGACGCGCTGCCAGTGCTTGTCCTCGTAGCGCTCGAACACGTCGTCGCGCGCGCCGTCGAGGTCGAAGTCGAACCGCCAGTGCGGGTGATAGGTGTGCTGGTCGTGGACGCCGGGGCCATAGATCGTGAGCCACGGGCACAGCCGGCCGTCGTCGTGGAACCGCCACAGCTGGGTGTAGTGGTACGGGCCGGAGGCGAACGCCGCCGACAGCTCGACGCCGCCGCGGAACGACTGCACGCGCACGGGGCCCTGCAGGGTGCGCGCGCCGAGCGGGATCCACCACGGGCCGTGGACCTCGCTCGGGTCCTCCTTGAGCTCGAGGGTCTCGCGCTGGTGATCGACGGTGACGTAGGGCAGCGAGGCCTCCCACAGCACCCGGCGGCCGCGGTAATCGGCGAGGTAGATCATGATCCCGGCCGACTCGGTGAGCCGCCAGTGGAACTTCCAGTTCGCCTCGGAGATTGCGTTGCTCATGGGGCTCATCGGGCTCATCGGGGGGCTCATCACCAGCGCTCCGCGGGGACCACCTGGGTCACGATGTTCTCGAGCAGGTCGACCACCGCGACGATCGAGGCGTGCCCGTCGGCGCGGCCGAACACCACGGCGGCCGAGCGCCGTGCATACGACAGGTCCTCGGCGGTGCGCCCCCAGTAATGCAGCGTGGACTGCGGCGACTCGCCGAGCGCGAGCTTGTCGCGCACGCGGTCGTCGGCCATCGCGATCGAGACCGCGATCGCTTCCTCGTCGCGCGACAGCATCGGCTGGGCGCGGGTGAGCTCGAGGTGCGAGACCACGCCGGCGTCGAGATCGATGCAGGCATCGACCGTGCGATCGGCGGCGTAGTCGTACGCGACGACGCGCACCAGGCGATGGCCCGACATCCAGTGCGGCGGCTTGACGACCAGCGGCTCGGTGCAGATCACGCGATAGCGACCGACCTTGGCCATGGAGCTCAGCCGGCGATCCTCGGTGAGCGTGCGCAGCGCATCGGCGATCTCGCCGGGCGTGAGCGGATCGAACAGGCTCGGATCCGCATGTGCGATGTCGGGACCAGGCTTTTTCGCGGCCGCCCCAGAGGTGCGATCGACAGTGGGGACGGACGCGCGATCGACGGCGGGCTTCTGGGCCTGCTTGGCTGCCGGTTTCGGCTTGGACTTCACCGATTTGGCAGCCTTTACGGCCTTCTTCGAGGGCGCCATGGCGCGGACTATACACGCCTTTAGATCGGCGCTTGGCGTCGGGCGTCTCATTCCACCATGCCCTTCCACTTGCCCTCCGGGCGCATGTTGATCGCTTCCACCTTGCTGGCTGCCGCGTGCTCGACGGCGCTCGCTGATCGGCCGGCCATCGCAGTGCCGCCGTCGCGCATCGCGCTCGGCATCGCCCCTCCGCGGATCCGCGCGCCGTACGACGTGCAGATCATCCGCGAGAACGGAGAGACGCTGCCGACCTATCAGCAGCACGGTCGCTACTACGTCCAGGGCAACGTGAGCGACCGCTACATGATCCGGATCGCGAACCCGACCGACCGCCGCATCGAGGCGGTGGTGACGGTCGATGGGCTCGATGTGATCGACGGCGAGAACGGTGACCTGCGCAAGCGGGGCTATGTCGTGCCGGCGTACGGCGAGACGCGGATCGAGGGCTTCCGCACCTCGGTGTCCGACGTCGCGACGTTCCGGTTCTCGTCGGTCGGCGGCTCGTACGCCGGCCAGAAGGGCAAGGCGCGCAACGTCGGTGTGATCGCCGTGGCGCTGTTCGAAGAGACCGCGCCGCCGCGCGAGCAGGAGATCATCGTCGGCGAGGCGCCGCCGCGGCCGCCGCCGCGCCGCCACCGGCCGTACGACTACCGCAGCGATCTCGATCGCGCGCCGGCTCCGATGCCGGATGCCGCGGGCTCGAGCAGCCGCGATGTCGCGAAGTCGGCGCCCGCCCTCCGGGACGAAGGCGATGCGCGCGGGCAGAGCGCGGAGAAGCGCGCCGCCGAGCCTGCGCCGCCGGTGGCCACGCGGCCCGCGTCGCCGAGCGGCGCCGGTCGGTACATGCCGCCGCCCGCGGACTACGACGACGAGTCGGTTGCGATGCCGCAGCCGCGCCCGCGCGAGCGCCTCGGCCTGGGCACCGAGTTCGGCGAGCAGCGCTACTCCGCGACGAGCTACACGCGCTTCGTCCGCGCGCCCGGCCGCCCGGTGGCGATCGCCGAGCTGCGCTACAACGACGCCGCGGGCCTGCTCGCGCTCGGCATTCCCGTCGAGCCGCTGCCCGACGCGGGCGAGCTCATGACGCGCGAGACCGCAAACCCGTTCCCCGGCGATCGCTTCGCGCGCCCGGTGCGCTGATCACGGTGCCGCCGGCGGCGCGGCCGAGCCCGCCGGTGCATTCGGATCGAGCTCGCAGTCGTCGAACGGATTCTTGATGTTGTTGATGCAGATCTTGATTCGCTTGAGCACGCACAGCGCCGCGGTCGTGTTGCCGTCGAAGCTGACCTCGACGGTTCCGGGCTTGTAGCCGGGCTGGCGGCAGGTGATGGTGAGCTTTTCGCCGAACGGCTCCTCGAGCTGAGCGCCGCCCGGGCCGCGATAGTGCTGGCCGTTGTCGTAGAGGTTGGCGCCCTCGGGCTTGGTCAGCACCTGGACGATGATCGTGCCGCGGCCGTTGGGCGTGTCGTGCACGATGGATGCGCCGGCATCGCGGCGCGGGCGATCCACGATCACCCGGCCCGCATCCGGGGTTGGTTCCACGATCAGATCGGCCGCATCGGGCGCGGCGTCGTGCGGCGGCTCGAGCGCGATCGCGTCGGCGACGCCGCCATCGGACGGCGGGATCGCGGCGGCATCGCGGTTGGCCTCGGCGACCACGACGTGGCGGCTCTTGAGCACGAGCGCCATCGCCCCGGCGGCGCCACCGGCGATCATCCCGAACAGGAGCAGCAGCGGCCAGCGCCGCGGTTGCACCGGCTCCAGCTCGTCGGTGAACACATGCTGGAACGACAGCGGGCGGTCCTCGGCGGTGAACTGCGGCTCGTCCTTGACCCGGCGCGTGATCGGCGGCGGCGCGGATGCCGGCTCGACGCCGGGACGCGTGGGGGGCGATGGCGTCGGCGCGCCCGCGGCGTCGGACGACTGCAGCGGCATCGCGGGCATCGCCGGCGACAGGCTCGGATCGGCGCCGGGCGGCAGCGCTGCCAGCGTGTACACCGGGCTGCCGGTCACGCTCTGGCCGACCGGCGGCGGCAGGATGCCGTCGAGCGCATCGAGCAGCTCGGTCATCGTCAGGTAGCGCTGCTCGCGCTTCTTGGCCAGCGCGCGCATCACGACGGCCTCGAGCTCGGGGGCGATCTGCAGATCGGGCCGGACCCTCGACGGCGGCTCGATCGGATCGAGCATCTGCATCGCGAGCGTGCGCACCATGCTGTCGCCGCGGTGCGGGACCCGGGCGCAGATCATCTCGTAGAGGATCACGCCGAGCGCGTAGACGTCGACGCGGCCGTCGGTGTCGCTGCGCCCGGCGGCCTGCTCGGGCGCCATGTACTCGGGCGTGCCGAACACCGAGCCGGCGCGGGTCAGCCGCGGCTCGGCCGACTTGCCGGGCGGCGGGGTGACCTTGGCGATGCCGAAATCGACGATCTTGACGAAGTCCTGGCGGCCGTCGCGATCGAGCAGGAAGACGTTCTCCGGCTTGAGGTCGCGGTGCACGATGCCCTTGTCGTGCGCGGCGGCGAGCGCCCGGGCGATCTGCGCCGTGATCCGCATCGCGCGCGACTGGGCGAACGGCGCGCCGTGCCGGATCGCCATGCCCAGCGTCATGCCATCGACGAACTCCATCACCGAGTAGGTCATGCCGTCGGGCGTGGTGCCGAAATCGGTGACGTCGACGATGTTGGGGTGGCCGATGCGCGACGCGGCCTTGGCCTCCTGCACGAACCGCCGGATCGTGGCGGTGTCGCGCATCGCCTCGCGCTTCAAGACCTTGATCGCGAGCGGGCGCTCGATCACGGCGTGGCGCGCGGCGAACACCACGCCCATGCCGCCCTCGCCAATCTTGCGCTCGACGTAGTAGCGCCCGTCGAGCGTCTGGCCGATCAGCCGATCGTACTCGTTGTCGCGCGAGCGCAGGAGCTCGAGCGCGTCGCTCGGGTTGTCGGAGGCCGACTGCACGCGGAGCTTCGGGGGATCCGAGGCCGGCGCCGCGCGCACCGGCTGCGGCACCGAGCCCGGACGCGTGCGCTCGGCGGTGATCTGCCCGGTGGCGACGTCGGGGTTGGGCGTCAGCGGGAACGTGCGGTGGACCTCGAGCTGGGTCTGCACGTCGGGCGCGATCCCCCGCACGCCGGGGACGTGAGCCTCGGGCGTCGTCGGGACCTCCGCAGGCGCTACCGCCGCGGGCGCCCGGAGGACGGGGTTCGAGAACAGCGTCTGCTGATCGGCCGCGGCGGAGGGCACCAGCGCCGTGCCATCGAACGGGCAGAACCCCGCTTCATCGAACTGCTTGCGGCACCGCGGACAGGAGTGCAGCAACTCACCGTCCCTGGCGCGTCTCGCCGTAGAGCTGGCTGCCGTCGGTCAGGTTGGCGCGGAAGTACACGAAGATCTCGTTATCGGCGGCGACTGCGATCAGGTTCGCGCCGTGGTACGGCATCGCCGCGACGGCGCGGCCGAACGACTGGTTGCCCTCGGGCTGGGCGTCGTTGAGCGTGAGCACCGGGGAGGTTTCGAGGCCAGTGGCGCCGATCTTGAACAGCAGGACCTGGCCGGCGGTCTTGCCGTCGGTGATGTTGGTCGGATAGCCGGCGATCACGTACTGCGTGGTCCCGGCGTCGAGGATCGCCGCGCTGGCCAGGCCGCTGAACGACACCGAGCCGCCGACCGGGGTGAGCGTCGCGGCGTCGAACACCTGCAGGAAGCCGGCGGTGTTGTTGCGGCCCTGCAGGAGGATCCGGCCGCCGTTGAGCGCGAGGATCTGCGAGCCGGCGCTCGGCGTGAAGCCGGTCGCGACCGGGGCCGGCGCCTCGGGCTCCTGCATCATCGCGCAGCCGTTGAACACGGTGCCGTCGTAGCGGTAGAGCTTGCCGTTACCGCCCCAGGCGATCACGTCGTCCGCCGCACCGTCGCGGATCACGCCGAGCGCCTTGGGCTGGATCGCGTTGCCGCCGTCGGTGAGCTTGCACTTGGGCTGCGGGTTGGGGACGGTGCCGTAGAACGTGCCGGCGACGACATCGCCCGCGGCGATGAGGGTCTGGTTCATCGTTGCGCCGGGCGCGAGCATGTAGGTCGCCGCGTTGACCTCGCTCGGGCTCACGAATACCTGGTGGTTGTTGAGCTGACCGTTGGTGCCTTCGAGCACGAGGATCGAGTTGCCACCCGCGTTGATGACGAGCGCGACGGCATCGCTCGCGGGGTCGGCGAGCAAGATCGGCTGTGCGTCGAGGTTTCCGATGCCAAACTGAGAGTTCAGCTCGAGCGCCGTCGCGGGGAGCGCCGAGTCGCCGTTGGCGTCGAACACCAGCTCGGAGAACGTGGCCTGGCCGGCGCCGATGACGGCCAGCCGGCCCTCGGTGCCGGCCTTGTTGCCGCGCTGGATCGCGACGCCGTAGTTGGTGGACTTGACGTCGGGCTTCTCGGTCGAGCTCACCCACGTCTCTTCGGAGAGGTCGTCGAACTCGGTCCACTTGCAGGCGGCGGTCGACGCCGCCAGCGCCCCGAGCGCCATGAACAGAATGGTACGCATCACCAGCTCACTCCCATGCCGAGGCCGGCATAACCGGGTCCGAACTCAGGCCGCAGGGCCAGGGCGCGCACGTCGATGAGGCCGGTCGACGGTGCGCCCTTCTCGCGGAACGTGTAGTAGATGGCGGTCAGCGCGGTGATGCCGGCGACCGCGAAGGCCGCGTCGGCAGCGATCGCAAAGATCTTGCCCTTGGTGAACCGCGGGTCGTTGGAGTCGGGCGGGGTGGTGCCCGCGTCGATCTCCTTCCGGAGGTCGTCGCGGATCTTGTTGGCCTGCAGGCCCAGGACGATGCCGCCGGCGCCGAAGCCGGCCGCCAGCACGCCGGCGACGATCGCATCGCCGCGGCCGGGCGTGGGCGCCAGGGTGACCCGGACCTGGGTCTCGGTCTTGGCCTGGATCACGATCCGCTTGCTGTACGACTTGAAGCCCGGGCGCGACACGGTCAGCGTGTGCTCGCCCTGCGGGATGCCCTTGAGGCACGGCCCGCGCTCGCACAGCTGCTTGCCATCGACGAGGATCGTCGCGTCCTCGATCCCGGGGCCGGTGACGTTGAGCTTGCCGACCGGCGAGCCCTTGAGCGTGGCCTTGATCGCGTGGGTGTTGTTCGGGATCACGTCGAGCTCCTGACGGTACTCGTCATAGCCCTCGGCGCTGATCCAGAACGTGTGCTTGCCCGGCTTCATGTTCTGCGACATCGGCGTGCGGCCGACGGCGCCCTGCGCCTTGTCGTCGATGAAGATATCGGCACCCGGGACGTTCGAGCTGATCTCGATCCAGCCCAGGAAGCTCTCCTGCGACATCGCCGCCGCCAGGACGAACAGCTTGCTCGGATCGGCGGCGACCGTCTTCTCGATCACCGTGTAGCCGCGCTTCTCGATGATCACGCGGTGCTCGCCCTCGAGCGTGCCCGACCACGGCGTGGTCGCGAACGTGCCCTTGCGCTTGTCGTCGAGGTAGATCGTCGCGTTCGAAGGCTCGCTCTCGATGACGACCAGGCCGCGGACCTTCACGTCGCCGAGCTCCTTGACCTCCTGCGACGGGCCTGTAGCGGCCGGCGGCGGCGGGGCGGCCGCGCTGCCCTCCGCGGGGGGCGGGGTGGCCGGCGCCGGCTGCTTGAGCCGGGTGATCTCGGCCTCGAGGACGCCGATCGTCTTCTCGACCTTGGACTTGTCGGTCGCCTTGGGATCGGCGACCAGATAGTCGCGATAGGCTTTGACCGCCTTCTCGTAGGCTTCGATGTCGGACGCCTTCTTGCCCTTCATGTGGAAGCTGGCGCCGACGTTGTAGAGGAACTGCGGGAATGCGCGCGCGGTGTACGCATCTTGAAATCCGCGCGCGGCCTCGTCGTATTTGCCCTGCAGATAATCCAGCTGAGCCTGGTCGAATGCAGACTGCGCTTTCTTGAGCGCATCGACTGGCTGGGCGTGCGCGCGCGCTGACGCGAGCGCGCAGAACGCCATCCAAACCACGAACACGGCGCGTGATTGCATAGTCTCTCCCCGAAGAGCCGACGATATCATATCCCGAGTGAGCACCCGCGCAGGCGGTGCCCCCGAGCACACGCTCTGCGAAGAGTTTCTACAGCCCGGTGAAAACGAGCGGTGGTGGGCAAGCTCACCGCAGCGGTGAGAACGTGATGTTCGCTGCAACCGGGTCGCGATCGGTTCGACACCGGTTCGCCGCCACATCCTCGTCGACGTGGCCGAGCGCGAGGCCGAACAGGATCACGTCGCTATCGGCGATCGGTAGGCGCTGGCGCAGCGGCTCCGGATACGCGGCCAGCGAGGCCATCGGGCAGGTATCGATGCCGAGCGCGGCGGCAGCGGTGAGCACGTAGCCGAGCCACACGCCGACGTCGACGTAGGCGTACGGCCCGAGGCGGCGGTCGCACGCGACGATGGCGACGTGGGGCGCTCCGAAGAACGCATAATTGCGCAGATAGGCGTCGTAGCGGCCGGCCTTGTTGTCGCGCGCGATCCCCATCGCCTGGTAGAGCGCAACGCCGCAGGCCTGCCGGCGCTCCTTGTACGGCGGCGGGTAATCGAGCGGAAACGGCACCTCGGCGTGCGGGAAGCCCGAGCGGGCGGCGGCTTGCATCACCTCGGCGAGCTCGCCGGTGAGCGGCGGCTCGGTCACGGCGACGCGCCAGGGCTGCACGTTGCACCAGCTCGGTGCGCGCTGGGCGGCGGCGAACATGCGCTCGAGGTCGGCGCGGGGGAGCGGCTCGGGACGAAAGCCGCGGACGCTGCGGCGCTCCACCCACGCGGCCTCGAGCGCCGCAAAATTGGCGTCGCTCGGCCCGGTCACTTCCTTCCGAGCGTCCCTCGCTTCGCTCACTTGGCCCTCTTGAGCTCGCGGAAGCGAAAGATGCCGGTCGTGTGCTCGTCGGAGAAATGGATGCCGACCCCGTAGTTGCCGACCAGGTGCATGTCCTTGACGGTAAGGTCCTCGGGGACGGTCTTCGGATCGAGCAGGCGCTCGCCGGTGGCCTCGGACTGGCAGTTTGCGCAGCTGCAGCGGATCCGGAGCTCGCGGGCACCCCACACATCCTCGTCTCCCTCCTCCCACACGAACCGGACCTCGCGCTTTCCGAGGCCGATGATCTCGAGCGGCATGGGCATGGCCCACTTCTACCACCTGGCGGGCGATGGGCGCGGCGCGCGTGTGCGATCGTCGGGCATGCTGCCCGGGCCGATCGAGGAGCTGGTGGATGTGCTGGCAGGCATGCCAGGCGCGGTCGCCGTGGTGCTCGGCGGCTCGCGCGCGGCGGGTGCGGCGGACCCCACGAGCGATTGGGACCTCGGGGTCTACTACCGCGGCGCGCTGGACACCGCGGCGCTGGCGGCGCGCGGGCCGGTGCATCCGCCCGGGGCCTGGGGGCGCATCATGAACGGCGGTGCGTGGCTCACCGTCGGGGGCGCCAAGGTAGATGTCCTGCTGCGCGACCTCGACGTCGTCGACCACTGGTGTGCCCTGGCGGTCGACGGCGCGTTCGAGGTCGACCTCTTGCTCGGCTACCTCGCCGGGATCCCCACGTACTCGTTGTTCGCAGAGCGCGCCGTCGCGCAGCTTCTGCGCGGCGCGCTGCCGCCGGTCGGGCCGTACCCGGCGCGGCTGTCGGAGCGGGCGCCCGAGCGCTGGCACTTCTCGTGGCGGTTCAGCCTCGATCACGCCCGCATGCGCGCCGTGCGCGGCGACCGGGTCGGGACTTTCGGGCAGGCGGCGAAGGCAGTCGTCGAGCGCGCGCACGCGGTCCTGTGCGAGCGACGGATCTGGGCGCTGAACGAGAAGCGGATCGTGGAGGCGGCGGGCCTGGGCGAGGTGCAGGCGCGGTTCGCCGAGCCCGCCGCCGACCTGGTGGCCTGGCTCGACGGCGTCGAGCAGGCGCTCCGCTGATCCCACGCGGCGGGCGTGCTAGCGTGCGCGCGTGTCGCCACGCCAGCGCCGTGCTCTGTCGATGCCGCGCGCGCCCGGGCGGATGTTCTCCGACGGCGTGCGCGCGAGCGCCGATGCGCTGGTCGAGGCGCTGCGGG
>DATIPJ010000875.1:0-2022 GCA_035472155.1 Kofleriaceae bacterium | reverse complement strand
CCCACCGCTCGGTAGCCGCGTGCAGATCGATGCCGCTGCCCTGCTGGTGGCCGCGCTGCCAACCTTCGCGCGCGCGCTGGCACCGCGCGGACGCCTGGTGTGGATCACGCCGTCTGCGCGCAAGACGACGCCCGTGGCCGAGCAGCTGGGCCTGGTGCGCGTTCGCGGGCTCGCGGTGGACCTCGGAGGGGTCCGCGGCCATCTCGAGCGCTGGGACCGCCGATAGCGCCTGCGCGCCGACATCGCGCCGCGCAAGGAGCAAGCGCGGTCCGCAGGAACCGATGCTGCTGAGAGAGACTCGCATCGCGTGCCTCGCGTGCAGCACGCGCGCGACGGTGATGAGGTAGGCTTCGAGCCCACTGTGGACGCGCTCCCTCCCACCAAGCAGCCGGCGGTGGAGGTCGCATCCGTGAAATCCGCAAGCGGTGGGTTTGCGGCCGGCGCGCGCCTGCTCGGCACCGCGCTGCGAACGTGGCTTCAGTATCTCGTACCGCTCACGCTGCTGTCGGTCGTCGCGCTGGCGCCCGTGGTGGTGCTCGCGCTGCTGACGCCGATCCCCGCCGACTCCGCCGCGGCCGCTGCGTTGCGGGTGCGCGGATGGGAGCTGGTAGCTCTGGGTGTGCCCTGTCAGCTCCTGCTGGTAGGCGGGGTAGCGCCTGCCACGCGGCGGCGCTCGCAGCTCGCGGCACTGGGCGGGGGCGCGGCGCAGATCGCCCGCGCGGTCCTGCCCTGCCTCGCCGCTGCGGCGGCGATCGCGATCGGCAGCCTCGCGCTCGCGGTGCCCGGGCTCCTCCTGCTCGTCCTGCTCGCACTGACCGGCGCGAGCCCCGAGCGCGGCGTCGCGGCCGCGTTGCGCGACAGCATCGCGGCGACGCGCGCGCAGCTGCCCGCGGTGGCGATCACCGTGGTCGCCATGCTCGCCCTCGACGCAGCGATCGCGATCGCGGCGACGCGCATGTTCGGCGCGCCGCTGCCCAAGCGCGCCACGCCGCAGCAGCTCGCCATGGCGCGCCACCTGGTCCACGCGGTCGCGCTCGGGCTCGTGGTCCTCTCGCCGCTGCCCGCGACCGTGCTCGCGACGATCCGCCGGCGCGCCCGCTAGTCAGCGATCCCGGGAAGCCAGCCGGCGAGGATGGCGCGAACATCGGCCGCATCGTGGGCGATCGCGACCCGCGGATCGTCGACGGGAGAGGCGCGGCGGCCGAACCAGATCGCGCGCCAGCCCGCGCCGAGGGCGCCCGCGATATCGGCCGGCCACGAGTCACCGATGTGGATGCCCGGCGCGTTCGCGCCGAGCGCCGCGAGCGTGTGGTCGAAGATCCGGCGATCCGGCTTCTCGATGCCGATGCGCCCCGAGTCGATGATGGCGGCGAACCCATCGGCGAGGCCGATCTCGGCGAGCAGCTCGGCGAGCCGGCCCTCGGAGTTGGATAGCACCGCGACGCGCACGCCGCGCGCAGACAGCTCGCGGGCGAGCGCGATCATGTCCGGGATCGGCGCGCGCCACAGGTTGGCGCGCGGCTGCTCGGTCCACAGCCACTCGACGAGCGCGGGGATCGCCGGCGCGTCGACCCCCGCGCCGGCCAGGAGCGTGCTGACCAGCTCTCGCCACGGGTGGCCGGTCGCAACGTCGACCAGCGCGTCGTAGCGCCGCCACGCTGCCGGGGTCGCGGCGATGATCGCCGACGGCTCGACAGTGACGCCGCGCTCCGCAAGGCGCTTTGCGAGGAAAGTGGCGTCGAGATCGATCAGGGTCTGACCGGCGTCGAACGTCACGACGGGAGGCTCGGCCGCGGGGCTGCAGTGGGACGGTGTAATCGGCGTATACTGACACGATGGCTGAAGGTCCGTCTGCCGCCACGCCGGTTCCCGGAGCGGTGGTCGTATGGACCGGAGCGGCCCCCACGATCCAGGCGTTCCGCATCCCGCCCACCGGGCTGGTGCTCGGCCGCGAGCTGCTCGACGACACGACCGACGATCGGATCAGCCGGCAGCACGCGCGCGTGGCGTGGCGCGACAACC
>DATIPJ010000874.1:0-4549 GCA_035472155.1 Kofleriaceae bacterium | reverse complement strand
TGTTCGGCTGGTCGCGCGGCTCGATGGTCTCGCAGCTCACGAGCCAGCGCTACCCGGACACGGTCGGTGCGCTCGTGCTGTTCGGCTACCCGGTGGATCCCGACCGCAAGGCGGCCGAGCAGCCCGAGCCCGAGTCGCCGGCCAGGAAGCCCACCACGGCCGAGGCCGCCGCCGAAGATTTCATCGCGCCCGGCGTGATGTCCAAGCGCGCGATCGAAGCCTACGTGCAGGCCGCACTCGCCGCGGATCCGGTGCGCATGGACTGGCGCCGCGAGCCCGAATGGAACGAGCTGTCGCCCGAGGCCGTCCACGTGCCGGTCCTGCTGCTGCAGGCCGAGCTCGATCCGCTGGCCAAGACCGAGGCGCAGGCCAAGCTGTTCGCGCGCCTGGGCACCGCGGATCGCCAGTGGGTGGTCATCCCCAAAGGCGACCACGCGGCGCTGATCGAGGACACCGCGCCGAAGATGATCGCCGCGATCCGCGCGTTCCTGGAGCGGCCTTAGCGTGCCTCAACGTGCCTTAGCGTAGCTAACGACGCGCGGCGGCGAGGGCGGTGCGCACCGTGATCAGGGCCTCGAGGAACTGGTTGGCCTTGAGCTGCGCGCGGGCCTGCTTGAGGGCCGGGTGGTTGGCGCCCAGGCGCGGGGCGGCGAAGCCGATCATGAACTCGGGGTTGAGGGCGGCCATGAATTCGTCGGCGGTGAGGACGACCACGCCCGCGGCTGCGAGCTGCTCGCCGAGGCGTGCGGCGTCGCGCTTGGGGCCCGGGGCGGTGAGGACGATGAAGATCGGGGCAAACACGGGGAGCGGGTCGGCGCCGTCGCGCACGAGGCGCATCTGCGAAGCGAAGAGGTCGCTCACGTGCGGCAGGAAGTCGAGCTGCAGGGCGACGCCTGCGGTCTGCGCGGGGAGGGTGAAGGTGAACGAGAAGGTCTGCCACTGGCCGGCCTGGGTGAAGTCACTGGCATTGATCGCGCGCCGCGCGAGCGGATCGGGGCCGCCCGCGAGCGCGTAGATCGTGGCGATCTGGTCGGGCGAGCGATGGTCGGCGACCTTGAGCGTGAAGCTGACGGTGTACGTGCCGGGGAGCAGGCGCTGTGCGGTGCTGGTGAAGGCGAGGCAGCACTGGGTCTGCGATGCGAGGTACTGGACGGCCTTGCCGCCCGGAGCGCTCGGGTCGGCGATCACGGTGCCGACGCCGTTGAGCAGCGACGGCCAGTCGAACAGCCGAAGCGTGGCGTTGCCGAGGCGGCGGCCCGGGAGGTCGGCGAGCACGGCCTCGGGCGAGGGGAGGCCCGGCACGACGTAGGCCGGCGCGACCCCCGGCGAGGGAACGCCGGCGTACACCGCGGGCAGCCCGAGCACCGGTGTGCCCCCGCCGGCAAACGCGCCCAGGTAGCCGCTGCGCCGGAGCTGGTTGTGGTACTCGGCGCCGACCGACTCGTACGGGCCTTTGCGCGTGTCGATCTGCACGACGCGCACGCCCGTGCGGCGGTTGTAGTCGGCGGTGTGCTGCAGGTACCGCTTGAGGCCGGGCGCGGTCATCTGCTGCGGGTAGACGTACCCGGCGCCCGAGAGGCTATCGATCAGCGAGACCTGCTGGGCGGACTCGGCGTAGTAGTTCCAGATCACCGGCGCGAGATCGACGAGGGTCGGGTTGGTGGTCCATGCGAAGCGGTGGCCCTGGACCTCGGGCCACGGAAAGCCGATCGGGCCCCAGAAGCCGCGATCGGCCTGGAACTGCACGCTGTCGCCGTCGGAGGAGAACAGCGTGGTGACCGGCGCGTCGCCGAGCGTGGCGAGGATCCGCTCGGGGTCGATCGCGGCCGCCGTGCGAGAGATCGGCTCGCGCGCGCCCGCGAGCGCGGTGAGGTTGCCCGCAGAGAGTGGCGCGTTGGCGATGTGGATGACCGGGACCCAGTCGTCGTGGCGCGACGCGAGCGCGACCGTGGCTTCCTCGTCGTTGGCGAAGAAGCCCGAGACCGGCGTTCCGGGCGGCGCGCCGTCGAGGAACTTGCCGAACAGCTCGCTGTCGGGCGGGTCGACCGGCGAGAGCCAGAGCGCGGGTGCGCGCAGCGCGACGAGGTAGTCGCGGCCGGCGAGGCCGAGCGGGTTCGCATTGGGCGTGCCGGGGATCGCGCGCGACGTGGGCGGACCCGGGCTGACCACGCCGATCAAGCGATGCTCGAGCCGCGGGTAGAGGTGGTCGTAGGCCCAGCGGTAGAGCTCGTGCTTGCCGTCGTCGGTGGTGTCCCAGCCCTGGGACGCGGCGAGCGCGCGGAGGTCGGTGACGTCGGCGAGGCCGGGCACACCGGGCTGGCCGAGCTGCTGCGGCGCGAGGATGATGCGGTCCTCGAGCCCGGCGATCATCGTCGCCAGGTTGATGGTGTCCGGGATCGCCGGGTCGTAGACCACCGCGCCGGTGAAGCGCTCGGAGAACCGGCGATAGAGGAAGTCGATCGCCGCGCCGCCGGCGGCATCGACCTGGTCGAGCGTCACGTCCTGGGCGAGCTCGGACAGCCAGAACGCGCTCGCACCCCCGGTTCCGCTCGGTCCGGTCGCGGGATCGAACCAGTCGAGGTAGACGCACGGCGTGTCGCGGTTGATCACGCCCTGCATCCCGACGAGCGTGAGCGCATTCATCGTGTCGGGCGAGTCGCTGATCCGCCAGCTCGCCTTCCAGGCGGCGTCGTGGTCGTGGAGCTGGGTCATCGCCGGCAGCACGAACAGCCGCTGCGCCTTGGGGAAGCTCGGAAAGTAGCGTCCGTCGGTCCAGCCCAGCGGCTTGGGGCCGGCCGACGGTACGCACGGTCCGGGCGCCGGACGTGTCTTGATCTCGAGGAAGCCGTCGTCGGGGAACGTGGTGTCGCCGATCGCACCCGCGGCGCCGATCATGCGCAGCGACAGGTACATTCCGACGGAGTCGCCCGCGCGCAGGTCGATGTCGTGCCCGGTGTCGCCGCTGTGCAGCGGATGCGAGAGCTCGTAGACCGTGAACCCGCCGTCGTGGACGAACGCGCCCTTGCCGTCGTTCTTGCCGCCGGCGTCGTCGTCGCGCGGTGCGCAGGCGGCCGTGGCGCTGCCCGGCGGGCACGGCGGGGCATTGGTCCGGAAGTCGTCGAACAGGCCGACCGCGGGGTTCATCACCACCGCGTCGTCGCCGTTGGCGCGCGCGCAGTCATCGTCGTTGTCGAGCTCGAGGCCGAGGCTGTTGCCCGGGTCGACGACGGGGCGCGCGAACCGCACGGCGACGTAGAGGTTCGCGTCGTCGTTCATCACGAACAGCTCGGCCGGCGCGGTGCCGCCGCCCGGCAGCTGGGCATGAAAGGCGATCGACGCGGCCTGCCGCCACTCGCCGGCGCCGAGCACACCATCGACGATCGCGGTGCCGCGGCCCGAGAGCGTGCGGCGCGCCGCCGGCGGGCACATCGGGCGGTGCGGCGCCGCGCTCTGAACCTGCGGCTGCGCGTGGCCCGCGGCGGGGCTCCAGCCGCTCGACACGTCGCCCGCGCAGCCCACACAGAGCGCGCCCACCGCGGCTGCGAATCTCACCAGCGACATCGTTTCCCCGAGCACGCACGGTATCGCTCGGCGATCCCGAAGTCGACCTCCGCGGGCGGGTTTGCCCTACAGTGCCGCCATGTCCGAACCAGACCTCGTGCAGCTCCGTGACCGTATCGAGGCGGTCGACCGCAAGATCATCGCGCTCGTCGCCGAGCGGCTCAAGATCGTCGAGGATGTCGTGGCCGCCAAGCTCACCGCCGCGAGCCCATTTCGCGACCGCGAGCGCGAGGACCTGCTGCTACAGCGCCTGCGCCGGCTCGCGATCGAGGCCGGGCTCGATCCGCACCAGATCGAGCGGCTGTATCGCGTCGTGATGGACATGTCGGTCGCGCACCAGGAGGCCACCGTGCGCAACCGCAGCGACGCTCCGCTGCGCGTCGCCTACCAGGGCGTCGAGGGCAGCTACAGCCACCTCGCTGCGCAGCGCCGCTTTGCCGGCCGCCCCGGCGGCGCGCTGCTCACCGGCCACGACACGTTCCGCGGCGCCGCCGATTCGGTCAGCTCGGGCGCGGCCGACCTCGCGCTCCTGCCGATCGAGAACACCACCGCGGGCAGCATCAACGAGACCTACGACCTGCTCGCGAGCGGCACGCTGCACATCACCGGCGAGGTCGTCTCGGCGATCGAGCACTGCCTGCTCGCGCTGCACGGCGTGCCGCTCGCCGAGCTGCGCACCGTGATCTCGCACCCGCAGGCGCTCGCGCAATGCCACGAGCTGTTCGCCAAGCATCCGCACCTGACCGCGCGCGCCGATATCGACACCGCGGGCGCCGCGCGCAAGGTCGCCGAGGCCAACGACCGCTCGCTCGCCGCGATCGCGAGCAGCGCCGCCGCCACGCGCTACGGCCTCGCGATCGTCGCGCGCGGCATCCAGTCAGCGACCGGCAACGCGACCCGCTTCGTCGAGGTGGCGCTTCGCCCGGCACCGGTGCCCGACGGCGTGCCGGCCAAGACCTCGCTGCTGTTCGCGCTCATGGATCGCACG
>DATIPJ010000873.1:0-18202 GCA_035472155.1 Kofleriaceae bacterium | reverse complement strand
GACGAACTGGCGCTCGCTCGCCGGCGCGCAGCAGGGCAAGTCGCCCGGGCCCGAGTCGTCGATCCTCAAGGTCCGCGGCTCGGAGCTGCTCCAGCAATCGTACGAGCTGGCGATGGAGCTGATGGGTCACGATGCGCTCGCGTGGTTCCCCGAGGGGGACGCCGTCCCCGACATCGAGCGGTCGGTCGCGTCGCTGTTCTGCTACCTGCGCGCGACGACCATCTACGGCGGGTCCAACGAGATCCAGCGCAACATCATCGCCAAGCACATCCTGGGGCTCGGATGAACTTCTCACTCAGCGAAGATCAGCGGATGCTCGTCGAGTCGGCGCAGGGGTTCACGCGCAAGCAATCACCGGTCTCGCGCATGCGCAAGCTGCGCGAGGATCCGATCGGCTGGTCGCCCGAGGTCTGGCGCCAGATGGGTGACCTGGGCTGGCTCGGTCTGCCGTTTCCCGAGGAGCTCGGCGGCGTCGGCGGCAAGTTTGTCGATCTCGCGCTCGTGCTCGAGCAGCTCGGCGCCACGCTGGTGCCCGAGCCGATCGTGCCGTCGCTGGTCGCCGGGATCGCGATCCTGGCGGCGGGCGATGCGGCGCAGCAGCGCGCGTACCTCGCGCCGATGATCGAGGGCAAGGCCTCGCTCGCGCTCGCGTGGGCCGAGGCCGACGGTCGCTACGACGCCGCGCGCGTGACGACGTCCGCCGAGCGCAAGGGCGCGGGCTACCAGCTCACCGGCCACAAGCGGTTCGTGCTCGACGGCCACGCCGCGGCCCACCTCGTGGTCTCGGCGCGCGACGGCGGCGGGGTCTCGCTGTTCGTCGTCGATGCCAAGGCGCCGGGCGTGCAGGTCCGCCCGGTCAAGACGATCGACGGCCGCCGCGCAGCGCTGATCGATCTCGACACCGAGGTCGCGGCCGACCGCCGGCTGGGCGGCGATGGCGCGGCGGCGCTGACCCGCGCGCTCGAGGTCGGCGCGGCAGCTGCGTGCGCCGAGGGCGTGGGCATCATGCGCGCCGTGCTTGCGATGACCACGGAGTACCTGCGCACCCGCGAGCAGTTCGGGGTCAAGATCGGCAGCTTCCAGGCGCTGCAGCACCGGGCGGTCGACATGTTCATCGAGACCGAGCTCGCGTACTCGGCGGCGATCGCCGCGGCGATCCGGATCGATGACGAGAGCCCGATCGAGCGCGCGGCGGAGGTCGCGGCCGCCAAGGTCCAGCTCGCCGAGAGCGGGCGCTATGTCACCCAGCAGGCGATCCAGCTGCACGGCGGCATCGGCATCACCGACGAGCACGACGTCGGCCTGTACTTCAAGCGGATGCGGGCGCTCGAGGCGTCGTTCGGCGACGGCGAGCATCACCTGGCCCGGTTCGCGGCGCGCCCCCAGTTCACCGACGGCGTGTGACCGTCGCGCGACACGCCCGCGACCCCGCACGCACCCACCCAGGCCGGTTCGAGGGACTGCCCGGATCGGCAGGTATGGCGCGGCGATCGCGGCTGTAAGCCTTTCCGGCAGGGGTGCCGGTTTGGCGAGCGTCGACCGGCCCACGATGCACGGCGTCGGGAAACACGGGCGACGATGGCCGCGAGCCGCTAGCGACCCGCAGCGATGCGGCAGCGATGGGCAACGATCTGCAACGATGCGGAAGCGCTGGCGCGTTCCGGCACGGTGATCGCGATGGCCAGGCGCGGCGAGGGCGCGCGACGGCGCTGGCGCATCGCTTGCTCAGGCGATTCGACGTGCCGTCGACACCACGCGCTGATACCCCCTTCATTTCCGTTGTTGCCTCGGCCTTCATTCCCGCTGCCGTCGTGGCCAGCGCGCTGACCGGCGGTGTCGCCCAGGCCGATGTCGGGGCGCTCAACACCGACGCCTTCGACCTCAGCGGCGCGCTCGATCGCGACGTCGCGCCGACCCGGCGAGCGCTGGAGGTCGCGATCGGCGCCGGCTACACGCAGGGCGTCGGCGGCGCGGGGAGCGTGGGCAGCCTCGAGGACCTCACCGGCCCGGGCGGCGGTGTCGAGCTCCAGGTCGGCCTGCGCGCGAGCCCCGGATGGAGCGTCGGGGTCTACAGCACGCTCGCGCGGTTCCGCCACGGCGACGAGAGCGCCGACGGGACGCGCGCCTACAGCGCGACGGCGGGCGCGCAGGCGGTCTGGCATGCGCGTGAGTCTCGCTCGCTCGACCCGTGGATCAGCGTCGGCGCAGGCTGGCGCGCGCTCTGGCTCTCGCCGCGCGGAGGCGAGACCGCCTCGGTGCACGGCGTCGAGGTGTTCCGCCTGCAGCTCGGCATCGACTATCGCTTCACGCCCTGGCTGTCGATCGCGCCCGTGATCGGTGCGAGCGCCTCGGTGTTCGTCGTCGAGAACGCCGCGATGGCGGACTCGCTCACGGCGGTCCACGACAACCGCCTGAACCTCTACGGCTTCACCGGCGTGCTCGGCCGGTTTGACATCGGCGGCTAGCGTCAGGCCAGCAGGCGCTGGTGGGCATCGCGCAGGCTGGCCAACTCGGCCAGGCCGCGCGCGCGCGCGTCGGCGATCGACTCGCTCGGGCCGACCTCGGCGCGCACCTCGTAGTAGCTCTTGAGCTTGGGCTCGGTGCCGCTCGGGCGCATGATCACGCGGCGCCCGCCGGCGAGCTTGAACACCAGGACGTCTGACGGCGGCAGCCCGCCCTCGCCGCGCGAGAGGTCGACGACCTGCTCGATCGCGTGGCCGGCCAGCTCCTTGGGCGGCGCGCTGCGGAACTTCGTCATCGCGTCCTTGATCTCGGCCATGCCCGCGGCGCCCGGCCGCGTGAGCGAGACCTGCTCGGTCACGAACATGCCGACCTTGCGATAGATGTCGTCGAGGTGCTCGAGAACGGACTTGCCGCGCGCGCGGTTCCACGCCGCCAGCTCGGCGAACACGATCGCGGCCGACACGCCATCCTTGTCGCGCACGAGCGGCCCGACGCTGTAGCCCAGCGCCTCCTCGTAGCCCATGACGAAGCGCCCGCCGGTATCGCGCTCGTAGTCCATCGCCGCGTTGCCGATCCACTTGAAGCCGGTCAGCGTCTCGCGGTAGTCGGCGTCGAGCTGCTTGGCCAGAAAGCTGAGCAGCTGCGACGAGACGATCGTCGTGGCCACCATGCGGCGGTCGCGCCGCCCGGTCTCGAGCAGGTAGTCGGCGAGCAGCGCGCCGGTCTGGTCGCCGGTCAGCAGGCGGTAGCCCGCGGCGTCGGGCACCGCGACGCACAGCCGGTCGGCGTCGGGGTCGTTGGCGAGCACGAGGTCGGCCGAGACCTGCTTCGCGAGCGCGAGCACGCGGTCCATCGCGCCCTTCTCCTCGGGGTTGGGGAACGCCACCGTCGGGAACTCGGGGTCGGGCTCGCGCTGCGCGGGCTCGGTATGGACCTGCGGGAAGCCGGCGAGCGCCAGGCCGCGCTCGACCGACAGCGCGCCCACGCCGTGCAGCGGCGTGTAGGCGATGACCAGCGAGCGGCCATCGACGCCGGGGTTGGCGCGCAGCTTCACGACCTCGGCGAGGTAGCGCTCGTGCAGCTCCTCGGTGAGGTCGACGACCAGCCCGCGCGCGCGGAGCTCGTCGAGCGGCGGCATCGCCAGCTGATCGCTGCGCCCGATCTTGGCGACCTCGGCGGCGATGCCGGTGTCGTGCGGCGGGATGATCTGCGCGCCGTTGCCCCAGTACACCTTGTAGCCGTTGTACGCGGGCGGGTTGTGCGACGCGGTGACCATCACGCCGGCGCACGCGCCCAGCGCGGTCACCGCCCACGCGGTCGTCGGCGTCGGCCACGGCCGGTGCGCGAGATAGACCTGGATGCCGGCGCCGCCGAGCACGCGCGCGGTGTCCTCGGAGAACACGCGCGAGTTGCGCCGCGCATCGTGCCCGATGATCACGCCCTGGCGCCGCGCATCGCCGACGTGCGCGACGAGATACGCGGCGAGCCCCGCGCTGACCTTGCGAACCAGCACGCTGTTCATCCGCTGCGGCCCGGCGCCGAGGATGCCGCGCAGGCCGGCGGTGCCGAACTCGAGGCTGCCGGTGAAGCGCTCGGCGAGCTCGGTCTCGGCGGCCGGGTCGTGGGCGTCGTAGGCGGCGAGCAGGCGGCGCAGCTCATCGGCGGTGACCGGATCGGGATCCTCGGTGAGCCACGCCTCGGCGCGCTCGCGGAGCGAAGCGTTGTGCGACATCGTCGCCAAGGGTACAACGCCGGCCGCGCGCTGACCGCTGGCGCGGGCGAACGACTCGGCGACTTTCGCATGGCGGGGACGCGCTCCCGTTGACCGAGGCGTGTCCCGGGCGCCCGCGCGCGGCCCGGTCGCTGGACGCACGATCGCGCCATGGTCTCGCGAGGTTCCCCGCGACGGCGGCCCGCGCAGCGGTATCGGCCACCGCGGCGTACGCGCTACACATCGCGGCCCGGCGGCCGGATCGGGAGCCGTGAGGGTCGTGTCCTGGCTCGCTGCGATGCTCGCGATCGTCGCATCTCCGATCGCGGCGCGCGCGGGCGCAACCGACGCGCCACACGGCCTGATTCGCTTCCGCTCGTTCGGCTCGGCCGAGGGCCTGCACAACCTGGTCGTTCAGAGCATCACGCAGGACGCTCGCGGCTACCTGTGGATCGCCACCGACGACGGTGTCTCACGCTACGACGGTGAGAAGTTCACGCATTTCGGCGTCGATCAGGGCCTGTTGTCGACCGTGCCACGCGTGGTCGGCGTGGCCCCCGATGGCAACGTGTGCGTCGGCGATCTCAAGGGCCTGGTGTGCTGGGACGGCACGCGGTTCTCGGTGCCCGATCCGAGCGCGCCGCACGGGCCGGTGCACGCGATCCTCACCGCGCAAGGCAAGCTCTGGATCGGCGCGGGCGACGGCCTCTATGTGCGCGAGGATCGCGCCGCCTTCGTGCGCGCCCCCGGCTGGCGCGGCACCGCTCCGGTCAAGGCGCTGTGGAGCGACCCGCGCGGCATGGTCGCCGGCGACGACGGGCGCGTGATGACCAGCGATGGCGACGGCGATTGGCAGGCGCTGTCGGCGATCGGTCTCCCGGCCGACCGCGTCGAGGGCCTCTTGCGCGACCGCACCGGCGCGCTGTGGATCCGCACGGCGTCGCACATCCTCCGGCTCGCCCCGGGCGCATCGCGCGTCGAGGACATCAGCGAGGGCTTCCCTCCGCGCCGCACCGGCTGGCGCGTCGCCGGCGACATGGTCAACGGCCCGCACGGCGAGGTCTGGTTCGGCAGCGACGCCGGTGTGGTCTACCGCGAGGGCGATCACTGGCACGTGATCGATCGCCGCGCCGGCCTCCCGGGGCCGGGCGCGTGGTCGCTGTTCGTCGATCGCGAAGGCACGATGTGGGTCGGCTCGATCGGCCTCTACCAGCAGCGCGGCCGCGGCCTCATCGAGCGCTACGATCCGAGCAACGGCTTGCCGGGCGACGTCGCGTGGAGCTTCGCGCGTGATCGCGACGGTATCCTGTGGGCCGGCACCAACCGCTGCCTCGCGCGCATGCTCGCCGGCGGCTGGGAGTGCTTGCCCGGCAGCGAGGGCCGCGTGGTGCGCAGCTTCGTGTTCCCGCCCCAGGGCGGTGTGTTCCTCGGCGGCGCGCCCGCGGATCTCCTCTACATCGATCGCGCCGGCCGTGCGACCTCGCTCGGCGCCGAGCTCCACCAGCCGCTCGAGCAGGTGATCCTCGCGCTCAAGCTCGATCTCGCCGGCGACCTCTGGATCGCGACCCGCATCGGGCTGTTCCGCCTGCGCGGCGCCCAGCCCGGCCCGCCCGAGCGGCGAAGCCGCGAGGACCAGGATGACAGGCGAGAGCGCGAAGCGCTCGAGCGCGTGGTCATCCCGGGCATCCCCGTCGACGGCTGGTACAGCTCGCTGCTGGTCTCGGAGGGCCGGCTCTGGGTCGCGTCGTCGCACGGCATCGCGTCGCTGCGCGATGGCACCTGGCGCGTCTACGGCGTCGACGACGGCTTCCGCTCGCCCGGCATGCGCTACCTCGTGCACACCCACGATCACGAGCACTGCGTGGCCTACATCGAGGCGATCGGCGTGACCTGCTTCGACCTCAGCGGCGACGAGGTCGTCAACATGCGCCACATCGGCGTCGCCGAGGGCCTGGTCACCGGCAGCGTGTACTTCCTCGGCGGCGACCGCGCACGCCGGCTGTGGATCGGCACCGGCGACGGCGTCAGCGTGCCGACCCCGCGCGGCATGGATCACTTCGGCGAGTCCGACGGCGTGGCCGGCAACGACTCGACGGCCAACGCGTTCCTCGAGGACACCGACGGCTCGCTCTGGATGGGCTCGACCGGCGGCATCACGCACCTCCACGCCGAGAGCTACGACGGCCCGCCGGCACCGCCGCACGTCGTCGTGCGCGGCGGCCGGATCGGCGAGCACGCGATCCGCGAGAACGACCCGGCGGTGCTCCAGACCCCGCACGATCAGAGCACGATCAGCGTCGAGTTCGGCTCCGACCGGCTGACCGACGCCGACCGCGTCGAGTATCAGGTGCGGATGGTGCCGATCGAGGCCGAGTGGAATCCGACGCGCAGCCACCAGGCCCGCTATCCGTCGCTGACCCCCGGCTCCTATCGGTTCGACGTCCGCGCGCGGATCGGCGCGGGCGCCTGGGGGCAGGTCACGGCACTGCCGTTCGTGGTACGCGCTGCCTGGTGGCAGAGCCGCTGGGTGCTGGCGCTCGGCTGTCTCGTCGTCCTGCTCGCGATCGCGGGCGTGTTCACCTCGCTCCACCGCCGTGGCCTCCAGCGCCGCACCCTCCAGCTCACCGAGCAATCCGCCGCCAACGTGCGCGCGCTGCTCGAGCTGGTCCCCGATCTCATCTGCGTGCAGCGCGACGGCAAGGTCGTGTACTGCAACCGCGCCGCGCGCCGCCTGTACGGCTTCGACGCCGCCGAATCGGCCCGCGCCGACCTGGGCGATCGCATCCACCCCGACGACCGCACGCGCGTGAGCCACATGATGGCCAACGCGCGCCACGCCGACGTCGAGGTCGCCCCCGAGGTGGTCGAGCTGCGCGTGCGCGACGACGACGGCAGCTGGCGGCTGTGCGAGGTCTCGGCGGTGTGGATGGAGCTCGCCGGCGCCACGGTGCTCGTGGTGAGCGGCCGCGACGTCACCGAGCGCCACCAGCTGCGCGCCCAGCTCCTGCTCTCCGATCGCATGGCGAGCCTGGGCACGCTCGCGGCCGGCATCGCCCACGAGATCAACAATCCGCTGTCCTATGTGCTCGGCAACCTCGAGGTGATGGCCGAGACGCTGGGCAAGGGCGCCGACCGCAGCGACCCGATGGTGACCGCGATCGGCGACGCGACCGATGGCGCCCAGCGCGTGCGCAAGATCGTCCAGGGCCTGCGCACGTTCAGCCGCTCCGAGGAGGAGAAGCGCGTCCCGCTCGCGGTCCCCGACGTCCTGCGCGCGGCGATCCGGCTCACCGCCAACGAGGTCCGCCACCGCGCCGAGCTGGTCTGCGAGCTCGGCACCACGCCCACCGTGATGGCCGATGACGGCCGGCTCACCCAGGTGTTCATCAACCTCATCGTCAACGCCGCCCACGCGATCCCCGAGGGCCGCTCCGACGAGAACCGCATCACCGTGCGGACCCGCACCGACGAGGCCGGCCGCGCCGTCATCGAGGTCATCGACACCGGCCGCGGCATGACCCCGGACGTCCAGGCCCGCGTGTTCGACCCGTTCTACACCACGAAGAAGGTGGGCGAGGGCACCGGCCTCGGGCTCTCGATCTGCCACAGCATCATCACCGGGCTCGGCGGCCAGATCTCGCTCGAGGGCGCGGTCGACCGCGGCGCCGTCGCGCGCATCATCCTGCCCGCCGCGCCCGCGGCCGCCGTCGGCTCGCAGCGCTCGACCGACCCCGGCATGGCCCCGCTGCCCCAGCGCCTGCGCGTGCTGGTCGTCGACGACGAGCCGCGGGTCGCCGAGATGCTCCAGCGCGTGTTGCGCCGCGACCACGAGGTCGTCGCCGTCTCCAACGGCAAGGCCGCGCTCGACGAGGTCCGCGCGGGCACCTGGTTCGACGCGATCGTCACCGACGTGATGATGCCCAACATGACGGGCCTCGAGCTGCTCGAGGAGCTGGTCCAGATCGCCCCCGAGCAGGCGCGCCGCCTGATCTTCCTCTCGGGCGGCGTGTTCACCACCGAGACGCGCGAGCGCCTCGACGAGCTGGGCACGCTGCAGCTCGAGAAGCCGACCAACAGCGCCGAGCTGCGCCGCGCGGTCATGACGATCGCGACCCGGTCGAGCCCGATCGCCGTCGAGGTCGCCGCGCTGCCGCGGCCTACGAGCCGCTCGCGGACTGTTTCTTCTTCATCTTCGCGATGAGCCCGTCGAAGCCGTCCTTGTCGATGATCTTGTCGAACATCGTGCGGTAGTTCTCGACCAGGCCCGCGCCGTCGGTCTTGACGTCCCACGCGCGCAGCTTGTCGCCATCCTTGACCAGCACGTAGTCGACCTCGATCGTGTACGGCCGGCCCTTGCGCTTGGTGTTGATCTTGGTCTGGACGACGACGTTGCCGTCCTTGTCGGTCGTCTCGCCCGTGTACTCGACCTGGTAGTCGAGGTTTGCGCGCAGCCCGCGCACGTACTGGTCCTCGATCAGCGCGCGCAAGAGCGAGAGGAACTGGTCCTGCTGCGCCTTCGACAGCTTCTGCCAGTTGTCGATCATCGCGCGCTTGCCCAGCTGGTCGATGTCGAGGAACCCGCGGACGCTGGTCGTGACCTTGGCCGCCAGGTCCTTCTCCTCCTTCGAGCCGGCCGCTGCCTTCTGCTTGAGCAGCCCGCCGATCGTGTCATTCGCGGACCTCACGGCCTGCGTGCCGGGGCCCGACTTGGACGCGGGGCTCGACGGCTGTGCGGCGGCGGCCTTGGCGGCCGGCTGGGCGATGGCGTCCCCGGCGGCGGCGCCGGAGGCAACAACGAGCACAAAGGCGATCGTGCGACTGGAGATCATGGCTTCCTCTACGGACGGCGGCCGCCGGCATGGAATTCACCGGCGGCACGATCCAGGCGTACCACAGCAACGTTCCATTGGAAGACCGCCTGGGCCCAGCGCGCGCGCATCTGGAACCATGCGATGTACGCGTCTGCCAGATCCTTGGACTCGGCGGTCCCGATCGCATCGGCCTGCAGCACGGATGCGAGCCACGTTCGCGCGGCCTTCTCGCCCTCCGCCGCCGCTGCCACCTTGTCGCGCGTCGCGCTCGCCTCGGCCAGCGCGTTGTCGGCGTCGAACCGCGCGCCGCGCGCCGCGAGCTCCGACTGTGCGTGCGCCTTGCGCGCCTCCGCGCGCGCTCGCTCGACCCGGGCCGCGACCGTCCACGGCTCGAGCGTCCACTGCAGCGCCAGCACGAGCCCCGCGCCGGTCCGGTTGTACGGGTCATTGGCGAACGCGCTGGGCGGATCGTCGGCGCCCTGCGCGCGCGCCACCACTCCCGTCGCCACCACCGCGAGATCCGGGTAGTACTGGCTCTCGGCCATCGCCGCGAGCGCGTCCGCCGCCTGGGCGCCGGTCCTGGCGGCGAGCGTCTGCGGCCGGCGGTCCGAGCTGCTGCGCTCGGGCACCTTGCGCTCCACCGCCGCGAGCTGCGTGTCATCGACATCGCCGTCCGCGACCCCGGTCAGCGCGCGCAGCCCGGCGAGCGCCTGCGCCTCGGCCTGCTGCGCCTCCGCGCGCTGGACCTTGGCCTCGGCGAGCAGCACCGCCACCCGCTGGCGATCCTGCACCGACACCTCGGGCTTGCCCTTGCCACCCGCCTTGCCGCCGGCCGCGTCGCCGCGGCGCTCGTCCATCCGCTCCACCGCCTTGCCGATCTCGTCGATGCCATCGTCGAGCATCCCCGAGAGCTCGCGCGCCGACTTCACGCCCCAGTACGCCTTCGCCGCGTCGACCGCCAGATCCCCGGCCGCCTCGTCGGCCAGCGCGCGCTGCGCATCCAGCCCCGCGCGCGCGGCCGTTCGCGCATGCGCGATCTTGCCGAACGTGAACAGCGGCTGCGTGATGTCGAGCTGCGCGCTGCCGAACAGCCCCGAGAACTTCAGCGCGAAGTTCTTGGGCTCCGTCGTCACGCACGTCGGCTCGTTGCACCGGATCTCGGGGCTGATCGTCCCGAACGCCGTCGCCTTCGCGCGCGGCAGCCGCGCGGCATCCGCCTCGTCGACCCGCGCCTCCGCCGCGGCGCGGTCGCCCTCCGCCATGTCTGCCTTCGGGCTCGCCAGCGCCTTCGCGAGGACTTGATCGAGCGTCAGCTTGGGCGGATCCGCGTCCGCCACGGACCCACGCCACCACGTCATCGACAGCACGAGAGCGACGATCACGAACAACCGCATGGCGGCGTTGTACTACGCCGTTCGCCCGGCGCGCCGCTTCGGAGACCGTATGACATACGGTCTCCTCGCATCGTTCGGCTCGCGAAGCGCTCGCCTATCCGGAGAAGACGGCTCGCTGCGCTCGCCTCAGGCGGCGCGCAGGATCACCCGCGTGATCTCGAGCGGCGCGAGCACGCGCACCGGCGGCCCCCAGTACCCGCAGCCGCGCGACACATACAGCTGCGTCTCCCCTTGCTGATACCGCCCGGCGAGCAGCCCGCCCTGCTGCAGCCGCACGATGTAATGCCACGGCCAGATCTGGCCGCCGTGCGTGTGCCCCGACAGCTGCAGGTCCACCCCGTGCCGCGCCGCACGCCGAACCTGCCGCGGCTGATGCGCGAGCAGCACCAGCGCGCGCGACCGGTCGCGGCCCGCGAGCGCCGCGGGCAGATCCTCGCCATGCCCGGGCCAGCCATCGGCGCTGTGGTCGTCCACGCCGGCGAGGTCGAAGCTCGCCGCGCCATCGCCGATGCTCACCCGTTCGTTGCGCAGATACCGCGCGCCGAGCCTCGTCAGCTCCGCGATCCACGGGTCCACCCCCGCGTAGTACTCGTGGTTCCCCGTCACCGCGAACACCCCATGCTTCGCGCGCAGCTGCCCGAGCGGCGCCACGTCCTCGCGCAGGTCCGGCACCTTGCCGTCGACGAGGTCCCCGGTCAGCGCGATCAGATCCGGCGCCAGCCGGTTCGCCTGGTCCACCACCCGCTGCACGAAGTCGCGGTCGATCGTCATCCCCGTGTGTAGATCCGACAGCTGCACGATCGTGAACCCATCCAGCGCGCGTGGCAGCTTGGCGAGCTTCACCTCGACATCCACCACCTCGTGGGTGCCGCGGGCTTCGACCATCCCCGACGCGACGCTGCCACTGCCGACGGCGAGCGCCGCTCCTCCGGTCACGCGGGTCAAGAACTGCCGCCGCGACAGCGCCGCCGGCCGCTCCGCCTCCTCGCGGCGCGCCCGCGCGCGCACCACCCAGTGCCCGGCGCGCAGCAGCAGGTGCGCGATGTCGATCGCCGCGAGGATCACGAACGTCAGCCCTGCGAGCGCCATCCACGTCAGCGCGACCCACCCGAGCGACGACGCCAGCCCGGGCGCATACAGCCGGCTGGTCGTCACGATCGGAATCGACAGCCACAGCAGCACCATCGCCGCCGTTGCCGCCACATGCCAGCGCCGCGGAAGCTGCGCGGGCCGGACCAGCCGCAGCCACAGATACGCGTGGATCCCCGCCGAGATCGAGCTGCTGAACAGCATCTTGACCAGCAACCCGAGCATCCAACGAGCATAGCAGCCCCGCTGTTCCCAGCAGCCCGCCCCGCGGTTCGCCATGCGTCCTCGCACAGCCCACGCCACCGAGTGCATCCGACCCCACGACCTTGCGGTCATGGCGACGCAGGGCATGTTGACTGCATGACGCCGGCGGACGGACCCGACCTTCCCACAGCGCCGCTCGTCCTCTATGACGGTGATTGCGGCTTCTGCGCGCGCTCCGTGCGCTGGATCCTCGCACACGAGCGCGATCACGACATCCTGTTCGCGCCCCTGCAGGGCCCAACCGCCGCGCGCGCCCGCGAGCGCTACCCGCGCATCCCGCAGTCCATCGACAGCGTGGTCTACATCCACGACGGCCGCGCGTACTTGCGCAGCAAGGCCATGCTCCACGCTGCGAGCCACATGCGCCGCCCTTGGCGCTGGGTCTACGCGCTGCGCTGGTTCCCCGCCGTCGTCCTCGATCTCGGTTATCGCGCCCTCGCGGTCGTGCGCTATCGGATCTGGGGGCACGCCGACGCTTGCCGTCTGGTCACCCCGGAGCAGCGCCGCCGCTTCCTTGCCTGACCATTCTCTTGTCCTCGATCCGCGTCGTCTGATAGACACCGACGCCATGATGAGCTTGGGCAAGGGCGCCATCGCGTCGGCTGCGATGCACGCCGCGGCGGTGTGCGCGGCGATTCTCCATGGCGCCGCGTGCGCCTCCACCATCGAGCCCGCGGCGCCGCGCGCCCTGACCCCGATCGCCGCCTCGGCGCCATCGGGCATGTCCTTGATCTGGCGTAACACCGAGCTGCGGCCGATCCGTCAGCCGATCGCGATCGGTGATGTCGTGATCGGGATCGTGGCGAGTGACCGCAAGACGTTCATCGTGAGCATCGACCCGAAAACCGGTCGAATGCTCTGGCACCAGCGCATCTCCCGGAGCGGCATCGGAGGCGACATCTGGAACCTCAAGCGCGTCGGCGACGACAAGGTCGCCTACCTGCGCACGATCCCGGAGTACGACGAGGATAGCCGGCTCGTTCATCTCGTCGTGGCCGACGTGCGCACCGGCAAGGAGATCGCTCGATCCCCCGAGGCGTACTTCCCCTCGATGCCCGTCACGTGTGCGAACGGCCGCGACCTCTGCGCGATCGCAGATTTCTCACGCTATCTGCGGCGACCGTACCGCCTCGATCTCGCCACCGGCGACTTCACCGCGGAGTCCGACGGCCTGCTCAACTACACCCGCTTCCTCCACGACGACGGCCTCGTCGACCTGGGTGATCGCCCCCGAAACCACCTCGGTCTTCTGCGCGACGGCTCCTTGCGATGGCTGATTCCCGCCAGCGCCGCCTTCCCGAAGGGCTACTCGAGCGACGACGGATGGCACTTCCGCCACTACGACAAGCCGCACGTGTTCGTGGGTATTCTGTGGGCCGCGAGCGTCGAGCGAGATGACCACGTCGTCACCGATCTCGGCTCCGCGGCGATGGCCGCGATCTCCGAGCGCACCGGCGAGGTCCTCTGGCGCGATGCGGGCAGCAGCTTCGGTTGCGATCCCGCCAGCACCGACTTGCCGGTCCGCTGTCGACAGCGCGGAAAGCTCCGCTACGACCGCGAGCACGACACCATTCACGTCGATGGCCTCGACGTGACGGTCGAGGGATTCGATCTGGCCACCGGCAAGACCACGTGGTCGCTGCCCCTCGGCCCCACCTCGATGCGCGACGAGCTCGCGCTTCCGCCGGCGATCGCAGGCCGGCACCAGAACCTCGTACACACGCCCAACGGCCCGGCCATTCTCGACTACGCGACCGGCACCCTCAAGCTGCCCGAGCCTGGCGCCACCTTCTGGTGCAGCACCCCGGCGTCCTACGAGCTCTCGCCGCCGTACCGCGTGCGAACGGCCGTCTGGAGGTACCGGCGCACGGGCGGCTCGCTCGCCTGGATCTGCGATGCCAGCGGCAAACCTGCGATTGCACTCCCGAGCATCGGCGCCACGCAATCCGTCGGTGCGTGCACGGGCCACTACGCCGTGATCGCCACCGCCGACGGATTCCTCGGGTTCCACGTCCCCTGAACGGTGGCTGCGCTCCGGCTCCGTCCGGCAACAACTGGAACGAGCCCCCGGTCGAGAGACCGTGCGTGCTACACGCTGCGCGATGATGTTCCAAGCAAGATGCCGCTGCCTGCTCGCGGCGATGCTCGCAAGCAGCGCGTGCGGCAGCGATCCAGCCGTCGTCGGCGATGCCGGCGCTGACGCCGCACCCGGCGAGTCGAGCGACGCTGCCGTCGACGCCGCCGGTGACCCACTCGCCGCGTTCTCGGCCGACACGGCCGCAACCTTCTACCTGATCGCCGACGGCCGCACCATCGATGGCCACGACCGCGTGCTGTACATGCCCAAGGTGATGTATCCGGCGCTCGGTCCGTCACTCACGATCGCGCAGATCGGCCAGAGCCGCGTGGTCAGCGGAATCTTCGCCGCGTTCGACGCCAATCGCGCCGACGTCGGGCGGCTCTTCACCGAGGCCAACGCCCACGACATCTCCCTGGTGCGTGCCGATCTCGCCATCCCGCATCGGGTATGCGGCACCAGCGACGTCCTCGACCAGCTGTCGTGGGCCGGCAACTGCGGTCTGTCGCCGCGCCAGATCTCGTTTGCCACCGTGAGCCTGCTCGCTGTCGCCGATGCGACCAATACCCCATCCTTCGACGCGCGCGTCGCTCCTCACCTGGTCGACGGCAGCTCCTGGCACGACGTCGTGGAGGGCGGGGTCACGTGGCACCTCGCCGATGGCCGCGTGCTCGAGAGCACGCTCGAGATCAGCTGCATCGGCGCCATCGACACCGACGGCGATGCAAAGCTCTTCGATTCGCCGGCCTGCAGGGCGCGCTACGCGCTCGCGAACTGATTCGCCGATTTGCACGCTCGCTTCGACCTCGACCCTGCTGCCATCGGGTGTTGATAGTCACTCTTCCAGCGCGCCTCAAACGCGCAAGATTAGATTTCGCAGATTCTGATCATTCACAATTTCAATGCGGACCGTAATCGAGCATTGACCGACATATTGCGCCCGGGAACTGCCAGGGCGACTCGAGCCACTGGGCCGCGAATCATCGCCGATGAGGCTCCGCCCCAGGATCTGTGTCCTCGTCGAGGTTGGCGGCATAGACGAGCATCGGGTGCCTGCGGCCTTTGACGACGACCTCGCCCAGCGACCGCACGGCATCGCGGCGCGCGGGGGGCAGGGCATCGGCCACAGAGGCGGACGCGAGGATCGGGAGGCGCAGATCGACGGTGGTTGCCTCCAGCTGCAAGGCGGCGTTCACGACATCGCCGAGTACGGTGGGTTGTTTGTGGTCGAGGCTGCCGACGGGTCCATAGAGGACCTCACCGAAGGTGACGCCGATGCCGTTGTCGATCGGCGCCAGGCCTGCCTGGAGGCGTTCGTGGTTGAGCTGGCGCAGCTTTGCCCGCATGGCGATTGCCGCGTCGAGCGCTGCCTCTGCTGGGTTTGTGAGGGCGGTGGCGCCGCCGAAAACGGCAACCAAGGCGTCGCCAACGAACTTGTCGACCGTGCCGCCGTGCGAGGTGATCGCTTCCACCATCCGATCGAAGTAGTCGTTGAGCCGGCTCAGGACGGCCGCGGGCTGCCGCGCGGCGCGGCGGTGCGTCAGCAGCGCTCGACGAGGGCGGGCATGCCGCCGCGCGGGCGGAGGGTGACGAGGGGCTCGGGGCTGACGTGAGCGAGGAGGGGGCGGATGCGCGCGTGCTGGACCATGGTGGCGAGGGCGAGCTGGCTCTCCATGAGGGCGAAGTGCGCGCCGATGCAGACGCGCGGGCCGGCGCCGAACGGCAGATAGTGGTGGCGCGGGCGGGCTCTCTTGGCGTCGGGGAGCATGCGCTCGGGCTTGAAGGCGAGCGGGTCGGGGTAGTAGTCGCCGCGGCGGTGGATGCCGCGGATGTAGATGTCGACGACGGAGCGAGCGGGGAGGTGGTGGCCGCCCAGCTCGACGTCGCGGATGGCCTCGCGGCCGACCATGTACGCCGGGGGATGGAGGCGCATGGCCTCGTCGATGACGGCGGCGGTCCAGGGCAGGTCGGGGAGGTCGGCCGTGGTGACCGCGCGCGTGCCGACGACCGAGGTCAGCTCGGCTTCGAGGCGGGCGAGGGCGGCAGGGTGCCGGCCCAGCTCGTACCAGGTCCAGGAGAGAGTGTTGGCGGTGGTCTCGTGGCCCGCGAGGAGGAGGGTCATGACCTCGTCGCGGACCTCGCGGTCGATGAGGGCGGAGCCGTCGTCGTCGCGTGCGAGGAGGAGGATCGAGAGGACGTCGCCGCGGTCGGTGCCGCGCTTGCGGCCCTCGGCGATGAGGCGGTAGACGACGTCGTCGAGGAGACGGACGGCGCGCTTCATGCGCAGGTGGCGCGGCAGGGGCCACTTGTAGTCGAGCTGGAGGGGCGATGTGGTGCTCTCGACCATCGAGCGCATCGCGAGCTCGAGGGCGTGGGCGACGGTGGTGGCGTCGCTGCGCACGTCGACGCCAAAGAGGGTGCGGCCGGCGATGGCGAGCGTCATCTCCATCATGTGGGCGGCGAGGTCGACGCGCTCGCCGGGGCTCCAGCGGCCCAGCTGCGCGCGAGTCTCGGCGATCATGATGTCGCCGTAGCTGGCGAGGCGCTTGGGGGCGAAGGCGGGCGCGAGGAGCTTGCGGTGGCGCTTGTGGGTGTCGCCCTCGGCGCTGAGCAGGCCATCGCCGAGGACCGGCCGGAGGAACTGCATGCCGGCGCTCTTGTGGAAGCTGGCGGCCTGGTCGACGAAGACCTGGTGTGCGAGGTCGGCGCAGTGGATGACGTAGACCGGGATGTGGCCGAGGGAGACGCGCGCGATGGGGCCCAGCCGGGCGGCGGCGTCCTGCAGCGCGAGGCGGTCGCGGCGGAAGGCGAGGAGGTTGCCCAGGATGGGCAGGCCGGGGAGGGCAGGGATGCCCTCGACCACCGGGCGCGGCATGAGCAGCGAGCTGGACAGCGATGTCATCGCAGCTAGAATGCGAGTGATTGCTCACATTGCCAACTCGCATCGGCGCAGCCGGCGGGGGAGCCTGAACGATGCAGCGCCAAGTCCGGACCACGCCTCGAAAACGCCCGCGGCAGGCGCGCAGCCGCGCCACCGTGGATTCGGTTCTGGAGGCGACTGCTCGCGTTCTGGTGAAGCGCGGGTTCGATGGGCTCACGACCAACCTGGTCGCGGATGAGGCCGGCGTGTCGATCGGCTCGCTGTACCAGTACTTTCCGAACAAGGCGGCGCTGGTCGGCGCGCTGATCGAGAAGCACGTGGACGCGATGCAGTCGCTGGCGCTGGCGGAGCTGACGCGGGGGGCGCAGCTGCCGATGCCACTGGCGATTCGCTGCGTGATCGAGGCGATGATCCGAGCGCACGCGGTATCGCCCGAGCTGCATCGCGTGCTGACGGAGCAGGTGCCGCGGGTCGGGCGGATGGCGAAGCTGCGCGAGATCGAGGCGATCACGCACCGGATGGTGGCGGGGCTGCTCGCGAGCCGCAAAGCGGAGCTGGCGATCGAGGATCCAGACATGGCGGCCTTCGTGCTGGTGTCGGCGATCGAGGCGATCACGCATCGCGCGGCGCTGTTCGCACCCGAGCTGCTGCGCGACCCGCGACTGGTCGACGAGACATGCGCGATGGTGCGGCGGTACCTCGGCGTCGCCGACGGCTGACCGGAGCGAGACCCGCGACGGCGGCCGGGCATCACCCCCGGTCAAGCCCACACGGCTCGCTGACAGCGCGCGGTTCGATCTGGCAGTCGCGCAGGGGGTGCCGTATCGCGATTCGCACGTGCGACCCGTGGCCCGGTGTGCCGTCGCGCGCGGCACGCAGCGCGAACGCGCCCTGTGCGACCCGTGCCGAGACAGTGGATGCGAGGTCGCAGGCGAGAAGTGTCCGGGTGTCGCGGTGCGTGCGGCGGTGGGGCGATGTTGGGCGCGCACATGGGCAGTGGTGACTGCGAATTGTGCGCAATGGCAAATGCCGGGTTGGTCGCACGTGCGAAGTGTGCAGTGTCGCAAGATGGCAGTCTGTCATGGAGATGCGGATAGCGTGATTCGCTGCGCGCGGCGGCCGATTGGCTGCATTGGGGCTGCGTGGCGGGTGTTTGTCGACGACGATGCGAAGGCACATTGCTAGATTGAGCGGATAACGCGCGACGCGCGCGTCGCAGCGCCGGTGGTGCCGGCTGCTGCGAGCGAGTCGCTGACCTGGAGAAGCCATGACGCGAATGAAATTTTTAGCCTGGAGCGCGAGTGTGATAGTGGCCAGTGCGACGACAGCCGGCGCGGAGGTCCGCGGCGATGCGCCGAGCTCGCTGCGCATGCGGCCGCAGCGCGGATCGGCGAGCAAGCCGGCGAACGGATCGACCGGCACAGCGACGGGCGGCATCGGCTCGTGGTGGAAGCGCGTCGCGCAGGCGGCGTCGGATCCGCCGGCGCCGGATCCGGCTGCCCCGGACCCGGC
>DATIPJ010000872.1:0-6098 GCA_035472155.1 Kofleriaceae bacterium | reverse complement strand
TTCACGTATCCGGCCGGCGGCGCAGTCCAGTACGTCCACGCGCTCCTTCGCGATCTCCCCGCGGGCACCGTCTGCTGCAACGAGCCGGTCACCGCGATCGACCTCGCCGCCCGCCACGTCACCACCGCGCGCCGCCGCATCGCCTTCGACCGCATCATCTCCTCGGCGCCGCTCGCCGCGCTCGCCCGCCTCTGCAGCATCCCCCACGACCCGGCCGTGTTCTCCGCCAACAAGGTCCTCATCTACAACCTCGGCTTCGACCGCAAGGGCCTGCGCGACGTCCACTGGATGTACTTCCCCGACCGCGCGCTCGTGTTCTACCGGGTGGGTTGGTACGACAACATCCTGCCGCCGGCGGCGGACACTTCACGCGCTGCACCCTCACGCGCTGCACCCTCACGCGCTGCAGCCCCCGAGCGCATGAGCCTCTACGTCGAGATCGGCGCCCCGACCGGCGCCACCTTCGATGTCGACGCCCTCCGCGACCGCGTCCTCGCCGACCTCCGCCGCGAGCGCATCGTCACCGACCACCAGCTCGTCGCCCACCATCACGTCGTCCTCGACCCGGCCTACGTCCACATCACCCAGGCCTCCCTTGCCGAAACCGCTCGCCTTCGCGCCGCCCTCGCCGATCACGACGTCCACTCCGTCGGCCGCTACGGCGCCTGGACCTACTGCTCGATCGAGGACAACATGCTCGAGACCCGCGCCCTCGCCGAGCGCCTGGCGCCGCCGCAACACCGCGAGCATCCGTGAGCGAACCGAGCGCCGAGCTTCCTTCCGTCGTGCTCCTCGTGATCCGGCACGGCGCGCAGGTGCGCAGCGGCCAGGACGATTCATGAGGAGCATGCGGATGTGCTTATCGAAGCGCATCGCGACGCGAGTCATGCGGGCGTGAGGCAGGCTACGCTGCGCGGGTGAGCGACGGACCGCGTACCGAACGACCGCCTCGAGACCCCGCGCACCCGCTCGAGGGGGCGCGGATCGTCGTCGGCGTTGCCGGCGGAATCGCGGCGTACAAGGCCGCCGAGCTCGTGCGCCTGTTCGACAAGGCGGGCGCCAAGGTCGATGTCGCGATGACCGCGCGGGCGCAGAAGTTCGTCGGGCCGATGACCTTTCAGGCGCTGACGCGGCGGCCGGTGTTCACCGATCTATTCAGCCTCACCGAGGAGGCGACGATCGGGCACATCCAGCTGGCCGATCAGGCGGATCTGCTGGTGATCGCTCCGGCGACGGCCAACATCCTGGCGCGCCTGGCCGCAGGGCAGTCCGACGATGCGGTGACTGCGATCGCCCTCGCGACGCGGGCGCCGGTGCTCCTCGCGCCGTCGATGAACGTCAACATGTGGGGCCACCCGCTGACCCAGGCAAACGTCATGCGCCTGGTCGACGTCGCGCGCTATCGGGTCGTTGGCCCCGGCGACGGCTTCCTCGCCTGCCGGTGGACCGGCCCGGGCCGCCTGGCCGAGCCGGCCGATATCGTCGAGGCCGCGGCGCACGTGCTGTCGCCGCAGGACCTCGCCGGCAAGCGCATCGTCGTGACGGCCGGCCCGACCTACGCGCCGATCGATCCGGCGCGGTTCATCGGCAACCGCAGCTCCGGCAAGATGGGCGCGGCGCTCGCTGCCGCCGCCCAGCGCCGCGGGGCCGACGTGACCTTGCTCCTCGGCCCGAGCGGGCTCACGCCGCCGGTCGGCGTGACGACCGTGACGATCGAGACGGCGGCGCAGCTCGAGATGGCGCTGACTGCCGCGGCAGCGAATGCTGATGTCATCATCATGGCCGCCGCAGTCGCCGACTACCGCGTCGCGCGGCCGGCCGAGCACAAGCTCAAGCGCAGCCAGCTCGGCCCCTCGACCGACCTCTCGCTGGTCGCCAACCCCGACCTGCTCGCCAACCTCGGCAAGCGCCGCGGCCGCAACACCACCCCGCTCCTCGTCGGCTTTGCCGCCGAGACCCAGGACGTCGTCGCAAATGCCCAGTCCAAGCTGGCCGCCAAGCGCTGCGACATGGTGGTCGCCAACGACGTCAGCGAGCCCGGCGCCGGCTTCGCCGTCGACACCAACCGCGTGACGGTCGTCGATCCCCACTCGGTCGTCGAGCTGCCCGCGGGCACCAAGGCCGAGGTTGCGCACCGCATCCTCGACCGCATCCTCGCGCTCCGCGCCGCCGCGCCACCAGCGACACCCACCCACGCCTCCGACCTCGCATCCGCGGCCCCACCGCCAACACGCCCACGCGGCCCGCAGCAACGCAAAGCACCTCGCTCGCGCAAGTAGGCAGCAACGACCCACGGTCACGAGCCGCGGATGCATCGCAGCGCGTGGTACGGGGCGGGGCGAGGGCGAGGGCGGGGCGGGCGGGGCGGGGGGGCGAGCGGTCAGACGAGGATGCCGGGGGCGGGGAACCTGGTGCAGAGCTCGCGGATCTCGCCCGCGATGCGCTCGTGGACGGCGGCGTCGCTCGGGGCGGTGACGACGGCGTCCATCCAGGCCGCGATCTGGCGCATCTCGGCCTCCCCCATGCCGCGGCTCGTGACCGACGAGGTTCCGAGGCGGATGCCCGAGGGGTCGAACGGCTTGCGCGGATCGAACGGCACGGTGTTGTAGTTGAGCTCGATGCCGGCGGCGTCGAGCGCCTTGGCGGCGATCTTGCCCGAGACGTTCTTGGTCGTCAGGTCGGCGAGGATGAGGTGGTTGTCGGTGCCGCCGGTGACCAGCGACCAGCCGCGCTCGACGAGGCCCGCGGCGAGCGCGCGCGCGTTGGCGACGATCTGGTGCGCGTAGCGCTTGAACTCGTCGGTGGCGGCCTCCTTGAGGGCCACCGCGATCGCCGCGGTCGTGTGGTTGTGCGGGCCGCCCTGAAGGCCCGGGAAGACGGCGCGGTCGAGGGCGGCGCGACGCGCGGCCGTGCAGAGAAGCATGCCGCCGCGCGGGCCGCGCAGCGTCTTGTGGGTCGTGGTCGAGACCACGTCGGCGACCGGGACCGGCGAGGGATGCGCGCCGCCCGCGACCAGGCCCGCGATGTGGGCCATGTCGGCGACGAAGACCGCGCCGACCTCGCGCGCGATCTCGCCGAAGCCGGCGAAGTCGATGATGCGCGGGATCGCGGTGCCGCCCGCGAACAGGAGCTTGGGGCGCTCCTTGCGCGCGAGGTCCCGTACCTCGTCGAGGTCGATGCGCTGGGTGTCGCGGCGCACGCCGTATTGCACCGCGCGGAACCAGGTGCCCGTGGCCGAGACGTTCCAGCCGTGGGTGAGGTGGCCGCCCGCCGGCAGGCCCATGCCCATGATGGTGTCGCCCGGTTTGGCGAACGCGAGGTAGACGGCCAGGTTGGCCGGCGAGCCCGAGTAGGGCTGTACGTTGGCGTGCTCGGCGCCGAACAGCGCCTTCGCGCGATCGATGCAGAGCTGCTCGACCCGATCGATGACCTGCTGGCCCTCGTAGTAGCGCTTGCCCGGGTAGCCCTCGCTGTATTTGTTGGTGAGCACGGTGCCGGTCGCCGCGAGCACGGCGCCCGAGACGTAGTTCTCGGAGGCGATCAGCCGGACCTTGTCGCGCTGGCGGCGCTCCTCGGCGGCGATCAGCTCGCCGATCTCGGGATCCACGGCGTCCAGCGTGGCTTGCAGAGCGGGATGCATGCCGGAGTCATATCACGCACCGCGTCGGCGGCATCTCGCGGCAGATCGCGTCAGCGCACGCGGGGCCGGGCGATCGCGTGCGGCAGCGGCGCGATGGCGAGCTCCTTGCGCTCGCGCTCGACGAGCCGGTCGATCGCCCGCAGCAGCGGGAGGAGCAGCATCGCCGTGAACGCAACGAGGATCGGCGGAATCGCCAGCAGCAGGACGAACGGAACGCTCGACACGACCACCGTGATCGCGATGACCGAGCCCAGCGAGCGCGCGGATTCCCCTGCCGCCAGCCGCGAGACGCGGCGCGCGCAGGCGGCGGCGAACACCAGGTGCGCGACCCCGGTGATCCAGATGCTCATGATCGCCCAGTAGTCGAACAACATCACCTCGCGGGAGAGCATCCCGAGGGGCACCCAGACGAGCGCGTGCAGCGTGAGCGGCGACAGCAGGGCGATCCCCAGCGTCGGCACACGCAGGCTCCTCGCGAACTGCCAATCGGGTGGGCGGGAGAGCGACAGCCGCGCTGCGATCCGCGATGCGGCCGAGCCCACGAGGGCGGCGCCCAGCCAGGTCAGCGCGATCGTCCACGCCGCGTGAGACAGGTGCGGGTCGCACGCCGCAATGCCGGCGAGCATGTCGTATGCATCCCAGCACGCCGGTGCGACGAGGACTGCGAAGCCCGCGATGAGCGCGCCACCGAAGGCGATCCGACCGATCCGACGCGCAACGAAGTCGTTATCCTCGGCCATCCTCCCCAAGGATGTCCGACGTTCGCCCGCTGCGCACGGTCGCGCGATGACCTGGTTCATCTCTGCCCTCCGCTGCACGTTCGATGACGGAGACCCCGGCCGGGGTTCGACCGGATCGGCGGACCGCCGGCGCAGCGCAAGCTCCATCAAGCTCTAGCTTTCCAGGGTGGCTACGCCCGGGATGCCTGGGTATAACCGACCCCCTGATGTACACGCCTTCGAGGGAGGAGTTCATCGCGGCCGCGCTGAGGGGCAACCTCATTCCGGTCTATCGCGAGCTGCTCGCCGACGGCGACACGCCGGTGTCGGCGTACGCAGCGCTCGGGGCAGGGGAGCACTCGTTCGTGCTCGAGTCGGTGATCGGCGGGTCGAACTGGGCGGCGTACTCGTTCGTCGGGGTCGCGCCGCGCGCGGTGGTGCGCTGGCAGGCCGGCACGGCGACCGTGACCTGGTACGACGTCGACAACGGCGGGCCGCCGCGCGTGGCGACGCTGCAAACGCAGGATCCGACGGCGGCGCTCGCGGAGGTGCTCGGCGAGCTGCGCCCGGTGGCGGTGCCCGGGCTGCCGCGGTTCTGGGGCGGCGCGGTGGGCTGGATCGCGTACGACTGCGTGCGCGCGTTCGAGGAGCTGCCGTCGCGCGCCCGCCCGGCGCTCGATCTACCGCCGCTGTACATGGTGGTGACCGATACGCTGCTGATCTTCGACAACCTCCGGCAGACGCTGAAGGTCGTGGCCACGCCGTACGTCGCGCGGCCCGAGCGCGCCGAGGTCGCGTACGATCGGGCGTGCGCGCGGATCGACGAGATCGTGCGCACGCTGCGCGCGCCGCGCGTACCGCTTCCGGCGCTCACCCCGCCCCGCCCCGACGACAAGCCGGTGCCGATTCCGCCGTCGTCGTTCAGCAAGGCGGACTTCTGCGCCGCGGTCGATCGCGTGAAGGAGTACATCCTCGCCGGCGACGTGTTTCAGGTCGTGCTGTCGCAGCGCTTCGCCGAGCCCGCGGCCGGCGCGCGCCCGCTCGACGTGTACCGCGCGCTGCGCGTGATCAACCCGTCGCCGTACATGTTCCACCTCGAGTTCCCCGAGGCGTGCGTGACCGGCGCGTCGCCCGAGACGCTGGTGCGCCTCAGCGACGGCCGGGTCGAGCTCCGACCGATCGCGGGCACCAAGCCGCGCGGCGCGAGCGCAGCCGAGGACGATCGGCTGGTCGCCGAGCTGATCGCCGACCCCAAGGAGTGCGCCGAGCACCTGATGCTGATCGATCTGGGCCGCAACGACGTCGGCCGCGTCGCCGAGGTTGGCTCGGTCCACGTCGTCGAGCAGATGGTGATCGAGAAGTTCTCCCACGTGATGCACATGACGTCGCACGTGGTCGGCACGCTGGCGCCCGGCAAGAGCTGGCTCGATGTGCTGCGCGCGGCGTTCCCGGCGGGCACGCTGTCGGGCGCGCCGAAGATCCGCGCGATGGAGATCATCGACGAGATCGAGCCGCACCAGCGCGGCATCTACGGCGGCGCGGTCGGCTACGTGAGCTACACCGGCAACCTCGATCTCGCGATCGCGATCCGCACACTGGTGTCGTGCGGTGACACCATCTACGTGCAGGCCGGCGGCGGCCTGGTCGCCGACTCGGTGCCCGAGACCGAGTACCAGGAGTCGGTCAACAAGGCGAGCGCGGTGCTGCGCGCGGTGGCGATGGCGCGCACCGCGGAGCGG
>DATIPJ010000871.1:0-7282 GCA_035472155.1 Kofleriaceae bacterium | reverse complement strand
GCCGGCGTGATGGCCGACCTCGAGACCCTCGGCTTCCACCTCGCCGGCTACGGCTGCACGACCTGCATCGGCAACTCGGGCCCGGTCGACGACGCCATCGCCGCGGCGGTCAAGGACGCCAACCTCGTCGTCACCTCGGTGCTATCCGGCAACCGCAACTTCGAGGGCCGCGTCAACCCGGTGGTGCGCGCCAACTACCTGGCCTCGCCGCCGCTCGTCGTCGCGTACGCCCTCGCGGGCACCATGAACATCGACCTCGAGGCCGAGCCGGTGGGCACTGACACCGCCGGCAAGCCGGTCTTCCTGCGCGAGCTGTGGCCCGCGCCGGCCGACGTCGCCGAGGCGATGCGCAAGGCGATCCGCCGCGAGCAGTACCAGCAGCGCTACGCCCACGTCCTCGAGGGCGACGCCGACTGGCGCGCGCTCCAGGTCCCCGCCGGCGACACGTTCGCCTGGGACGACCGCTCGACCTACATCCGCAAGCCGAGCTTCTTCGACGACCTGGGCCCGACGCCGCGCCCGCTCACCGACCTCGCCGGCGCGCGCATCCTCGCCCTCCTCGGCGATTCGATCACCACCGACCACATCTCCCCGGCGGGCAACATCGCCAAGGACAGCCCCGCCGGCCGCTACCTCGAGGCCCACGGCGTCGCGCGCGCCGACTACAACCAGTACGGCGCCCGCCGCGGCAACCACGAGGTCATGGTGCGCGGCACGTTCGCCAACATCCGCCTCAAGAACCTCATGCTCGCGGGCGTCGAGGGCGGGTACACCAGGTACTTCCCCAGGGCCGGCGCCCCCGAGCAGCTCGCGATCTACGACGCCGCGATGAAGTACGCCGCCGACGGCGTGCCGCTCGTCGTCCTCGCGGGCGAGCTCTACGGCAGCGGCAGCTCGCGCGACTGGGCCGCCAAGGGCACCCTCCTCCTCGGCGTGCGCGCCGTCATCGCCAAGAGCTTCGAGCGCATCCACCGCTCCAACCTCATCGGCATGGGCGTCGTGCCGCTCCAGTTCCTGCCGGGCGAGGACGCCGCGACCCACGGCCTCACCGGTGACGAGGTCATCTCGATCGGCGGCATCGCCGAGGGCGTCTCGCCCAAGAAGCGGCTGACCGTGCGCGCGGGCGACAAGTCGTTCACCGTGATCGCGCGCGTCGACACCCCGCAGGAGGTCGAGTACATCGCCCACGGCGGCATCCTGCAGTACGTGCTGCGCCAGCGCGCGGCGCAGATGAAGAAGCCCTGACCGCCGCGGCGCGAGCGCTCAGCCGGCGCTCAGCCCTTGGCGCCGCACTTCCCGCCGCCCTTGCCGCCGTGATCGCCATCGTCGCCTGGCCCCGGGCGGCAGTCGGCCGGGCACGTCTCACAGGTCTCATCGCCGTTGCAGAGGAAGTCGCCGCACACCGGCTGCGGCGCGGGCGGCGGCGGCGGCGGTGGCGGCAACGGCGGCACGGGCGGTGGCGTCGGACCTGGCGTCGCGACCTTGGGCCGCACCGCCTCCGGTACGCCGAACAGGTAGCCGTCGCTCGCCCGCGCCGCGTGGCACGTCGCGCACTCGGTCAGCCGCCCGAGCCGCGGTGCGCCCGCGTCGTCGAGCGCGGGGCGCCCCGCGGCATCGACCACCCCGAGCCACAGATCGCCCAGCTCGGGATTGTAGCCCGTGGGCGCCTTGAACATCACGGCGAGCGCCTCGATCGCGCCATTGGGCTGGAGCACCTCGCGCACGATCAGCGTCCCCTGCGGCACCACCACGCCCGAGCCCGACACATCGGGCGTGATGCTCCCGTACGCTGCGTACGCATTCGTCGACACGAAGATGTTGACCTTCGCGCCATCGCCGATCGCGCTCGGATAGGCAGCCTGGTTGAGCCGAACGAACGCCGGTGAATCGCGATATCGGCTCAGCGTCGACATGATCGCCGCGTCGTCGACCGAGACGCCTGCATCCTGGGCCTGAAACCCACAGCCGGCCGTTGTGCACACCACGGCCAGGATCCCCACGCGATGCGATGGCATGTCCTCGACGGAGAGCAATCAGCGCGCCAGCGTCGGGCTGGCTGCGCGCGCGGCGTTATGCGCCCGGGGTGGGGACTCGAGTCGCTCGTTGGTGGTGTGCGCGCGCTGTGAAATCTCTGCGCAGCGAGCTGTTCGAACAGCGTCTGCGCACTGTACGAAACCCGCACCGTCGAGCCGTGCGGGCTGCGCGGCTACTTCGCGGCTACTTCGCCTTGGCCTGGAGGTTCTTCTTGAAGAAGTCCATCGTGCGCTTCCAGGCGAGCGCGGCGGCGGCCTTGTCGTAGCGCGGCGTGGTGTCGTTGTTGAAGCCGTGCTGCGTGCCCTCGTACTTGAAGATCTCGTATTTGACCTTGTTGGCCTTGAGCGCTTCCTCGAACGCCGGGATGCCCGCGTTGATGCGATCGTCCTTGTCGGCGTAGTTGATGAGCATCGGTGCCTTGATGTTGGCGACCTCCTCGGCCTTGGGCTGGCTGCCGTAGAACGGCACGGCCGCGGCGAGATCGGGGACGTGGGTCGCGAGGAAGTTGACCATGCCGCCGCCATAGCAGAAGCCGACGGCGCCGATCTTGCCCGTGCAGTCGGGGCGGGCCTTGAGCCAGGCGTACGCCGCGAGGAAGTCCTCGCGCGTCTTCTCCTGGTCGAGCTTGCCGAACAGCTCGCGCGCCTTGTCCTCGTCGCCCGGGTAGCCGCCGAGCGGGGTCAGCGCGTCGGGGGCGAAGGCGTCGTAGCCGTCGAGGGCGATCCGGCGGGCGATGTCCTCGATGTGCGGATTGAGGCCGCGGTTCTCGTGGACGATGAGCACGCCAGGCAGCTTGCCCTTGGCGGTGGCCGGGCGCGCGAAGTAGCCCTTCATCTTGCCGGTGCCCTTGGGCGAGTCGTACTCGATGGTGCTGGTCTTGAGGCGCTTGTCGTCCTTGGGGACCTGCTGCGCCTCGGCGAACTTGGGGCTCAGCGCGTCGAGCAGCGCGATCGCCGTCACGCCGCCGACTGCGAACCGCGCGGCGCGCTCGAGAAAGCCACGGCGATCCACCAGGCCATGAACGTACTCGTCGAAGAGGTTCAAGAGGTCCTGATCGAAGTCGCTCGCTTGCTTGCGTTCCATGGTCACCTCCGGGTGCGCGCAGCATATCTGCAGCCCCCGCGACCGGGAACGGCCCGGCCGGCCTTCTGCACGAACCCACCATACGGTCGGTCGCGGCGACCGGCCGCGCCTCGTCGGGCGGCTACCCGCAGCCGCCGCGGGTCAGCGCGGGAGTACGCTGAAACGCCGATGGCGTCACGCGCGTCCAGCGCTTGAACGCGCGCGCGAACGCACGCGGATCGCTGAACCCCAGCTCGATCGCGGCCGCGCGCCAGTCGGTTCCGGCGCGCACGCGATCGATCGCCAGCGCGCGCATCGACTCCTGCACGAGGCACTGCACGGTGAGCCCGTGCTCGGCGAGCCGTCGCTGCAGCGTGCGCGGGCTGAGACCGAGCGAGCGTCCGAGCGCCGCAGCGCTGCGCTCGCCGGCGACGACATGGCTCGCCACCGCGCGCTGGATGCGCGCCAGCGACAGCGCCGACGCCACGCGGCGCTGGGCCAGCCCCGGCCGCGGCCTCGTCCGCTGCTTCGGCTGCCCCGGCTGACCCCGTCCGCGCTGGCGGCACGGTGACGACGGCGCATCGACGATGCCCGCGCCCCACCCAGCCAGCTCGTCGACGAGCGCATGTCCGGGCCGAAGCTCGGCCACCAGCGCCACCAGCTCGGCCGCATGGGACTTGTCGTGACCCAGGATGCGCTCGGGCAGCTCGCCGAGCGTCACGTAGCCGACGTGCTCCTGCATCCCACCACGCAGCCACGCGGCCCCGCGGATCCGCGCCAGGGCCGCCACCGTCGCTGTGCGCGCGCGGGTGAACGCTCGCACACCGGCGGCTGCGGAGTGCGCCAGGTAGTCGCGCTCGCGCGCCGCGCGGTCGCCGTCGAAGTCCGCCAGCCACGGCACCGGCTCCGACGCCATACGTGCCAGGCGGACCTGGAACGCCTCGGCCTCGAGATCGGCCAGGTGCCAGAGGTGCTCGACCAGCGCGAAGCCACCCGTCCGCGGGCGCACGGCCGCATCGTCTCCGAGGACGGCCGCCACCCGCGCGACCAGTCGCGGCAGCTCGCAGAGCTTCGAGAATCGACTCACACCGGCATCGTAGCCCCGCACACGCGGCCATCGAGGACCGAACCCGCCACGAAGTGCCGCGAACCGCCGCGGCGGCGGATCGCGCGTTCGCTGTTCAGCGCGCGCCGTCACTCGTCGCGCTTGCGGAGCGGCAGCCGCGGGCGCTCGCGCGGCAAGAGGCCCCAGCGCGCAGCGCGGTCGGCGAAGGTCGACTTCGGCATGCCCAGGTAGCTCGCCGCGGCGCGGATCGTGCCGTGGGCGGCGATCGCGCGCTCCATCGCGCTGCGCAGGACACGCTCGTACGGCACGAGCACCTCGCGGTCGGGCAGCTGCTCCTCCGGGCGCTGCCACGCCAATCGCAGCTCCGGAAAGAAGTGCTCGGGCTGCAGCTCCTCGCCGCCGAGCGCGACGGCGCGCGTCACCGAGTGCCGCAGCTCGCGCACGTTGCCGCCCCAGCGCGCTCCGGCCAGCGCCTTCCACGCCGCGTCCGACAGCGTCCGCGCGCCGTGCTCGGGCGCCAGCTCGGCGAGCATGCCCTGCACCAGCTCGGCGAGGTCGCCCATCCGCTCGCGCAGCGGCGGCAGCACCAGCACCACCGTCGCCAGGCGATGGTACAGGTCGAGGCGCAGCCTCGAAGCCTCCGTCCCCAGGTTCTCGAGCCGGTTGGTCGCCGCCACGATCCGCACGTCCACGCAGCGCTCGTTGGCCCCGCCGATCCGCCGCACGCGGCGCGTCTCGAGCGCGCGCAGCAGGTGCGGCTGCAGCTCGAGCGGCAGCTCGCCGATCTCGTCCAGGAACAGCGTCCCGCCGTGCGCCTCCACAAAGTAGCCATCGCGCTCCGCGTGCGCGCCGGTGAACGCGCCCTTCTCGTGCCCGAACAGCTCGGACCCGATCAGCTCGCGCGGGATCCCACCGCAGTTCACCGGGACGAACGCCTCCGTCGAGCGCTTCGACGCCTCGTGGATCACGCGCGCCAGCAGATCCTTGCCCGTGCCGGTCTCGCCGATGATCAGCACATTGCAGTCGGTCTGCGCCGCCTTCACCGCCTGCTCCACCGTGGCGCGAAACGCCGGGTCGCGGCCGCGCAGCGCGTTCATCGCCCCCGGCCCATCCGCATCGGGCGCGGCCAGCGCGACCAGCGTCGTCCGGCCGAGCACCAGGCGCGCCCCGACCTGCAGCTCCGCCACCTCGACGAGGTTGCCATCGATCAACGTGCCATTGCGCGACTTCCGATCACGCACCTGCATCGTTCCGCCCGCGCGCCGCTCGAGCACGCAATGCGTGGCCGACACATACGGATCATCGATCACCACATCGCAATGCGGCGCCGACCCGATGACCCACCGCCGCGGGTGGATCGACAGTGGATACTCCGTTCCATCCTTGGCGCGCAGTCCGGTCACGATGGCGCGGCGCCGCCCGTGTGCGACCGCCTCCTGGGTCTGACTCTCATCGAACGTCATGTCTTCCTCCAACCGCATATACCGACTCCAAGCGTCGGTGCTTGCGTGTCGCCGACTCTCAAGCCGCATGCCGCGCCAATCCCCCGATCTGCCACGCATCTTTGTCCGGAGTGTCCAATCCGCGGACATCCCGGACGGGACATTCGTCCCCAGTCCTCGTCGGAGATGACGGGTCTGATCGATTTTGCAATCGACCCGTCAATTCGACATCACCCCCACACCTCGGCTCTCACACTGCCCGCTACGCCTGCCGGTTCTGATCGATTTCGCGCACGACCCGTCAATTCGACACGAACGAGGGAACGTCGGGCCAAGCGCAGACCGCCAGCCCCGCTCGCACTCACCGCAGCATCGATGCGCTATCTGGTGCTCATGCTCCGCGCGCGGGCTTGCCGCCACGCGGGGCGACCGCATAGAGTCGGCGAGAGGGAACACACCGCATGAAGCCGATCGCCGTTCACTTCGGCGTGCTCATCTGCTCGATGGTGGCCTGTGACTTTCCGCGACCAGCGGACGTCCCGTCAGCATTGATCGACGCGGGCCCAGGCGCTCCATCCGACGCCGCGCCCGACACGTCTGTCGATGCAGCACCCGACACGACCACGACGTTCACTTGCACGGCCAACGAATTCATCGCGTGCGACGCGAGCGGCGCGCGCATCTGCAATGCAGCGGGAGATGGCACCCTCACGCAGGACTGCGGATTACCCGGCTGCAACTCAGATGCGAAACGATGCAACCAGTGCATTCCAGATGCGGACACGTGCAACGGCGTCGTGCTCGATCGCTGTGGGCCCGATGGGTTGCCCTTCAGCCACGAGACCTGTCTGCTCGAATGCAAGACGTCGCCGCGCGCCCACTGCGCACGCGTCGAGCCGCAATACCTCCCGAACGTGTGTGACGTGTCGGCATCTCTTCCCGACCTCGTCGTGGACGATAGCCGGATGTTCGACACCACCATCAATGACAATTGCATGGGCGGGGTCATCACGCAGATCAGTGGACCGGAGATCTGCGTCGTACACGGCGGCTCCATCCGTATCGCGTCCGGCGGAAGCTTGACGGCCTTCGGATCGCGAGCTCTTGCGTTGGTGGCCGACCGAGATCTCATCGTGGACGGGATCCTCGACGTCAGCGCCAACGGCACGGGAAGCGGGCCAGGCGGCGCCTCCGCCGAGTCCGGCGACCCAGTGGCTGCGGCGACCGGTGGCGGCGGCGCAGGCTTTGCGACCGTCGGTGCACCCGGGGGCAGCACGAGCCAAGATGGTGGAGGCGGTCACGGGGGTCTTCCAGCGACCAACCCGGCGCTTGTGTCGGTGCTCATCGGGGGTACGCGTCCGACACGTCGCGTGGGTGGCGCACCCGCTGCTGGGGGCGCGGGCGGTGCCGCGACATTGATCGCGTGCCGCGGGCCGCTTTCGGTCTCCGGAACGATCGATGCCGGCGGCGGAGGCGGTCAGGGTGGCCGACCGGGAGTCACCGCTGGTCAGATGTGGTCCGGTGCAGGCGGCGGCTCCGGCGGCTACGTGGCGCTTCAAGGATTGTCGATCACGGTGACGGGGCTCCTGTACTCGAACGGCGGGGGAGGCGGCGCGGGTTGGGTCCTGCAGAGGACGCAAACGGGCCAATCCGGGGAGGATGGAACGCGCTCGACGAC
>DATIPJ010000870.1:0-10516 GCA_035472155.1 Kofleriaceae bacterium | reverse complement strand
ATGGTGGAAGGATGATAAGGGCTGCGGCCGGATAACTGCCGATGATGGCGAGGTGTTGTGGGCAAGTTTCGCGGGAATCGAAGGCGACGGCTGGCGCTCCCTGGAGGCCGGCCAGCGCGTGTCCTTTGTGACCTACGACCGCGTCGCCGCCCACAATCGCTCGGTCGCCGCGGCCATACGGGTCGAGCGTACGTAGCTCGGCTTCCTCGCAGGAGCGCATGATGCGCGTCAGGCGCAGCTCATGGTGCTTGGCCTAGCACCATGCTCCCCGCATCCCATCGATGTACCGTCGCTGTCAACCGCGCGTCGGACGACGAATCCTTGGCTGAACGACTCGTTGCGAATGGGCAGGGTCGGGCAGCGCCACGCTACGGCGCGAGCGGCGCCGGCGTGCAGTTCGCGAGCGTGACGCTGAAGCTGGTCATGCCGTCATCGGTCTCGATCATCGCGCCGTCCTCGGGCGGCGTCAGATCGATCGTGTGCGACTGTCCGGGCTGCAACCATGTCTCGCGCCAGTTATCGGTGCCGCGCTGCCATTCGATGATCAGCACCGTTCCCGACACGGCAGTGACCTGGCAACCCTGTGCCCATGCGCCCATGTAGGGATACAGCGGCGTGCCGTCGTCCGCGAAGACCGAGCGCGACTGATCGCCGGACCGCGCGTTGTTCTGGTACGCAGCCCACGCCGGCCAGTTGATCACCGCGCCGGTCCAGTCGGCGCCGATGCACTCGGGCACGTTGCAGCGCCAGAATGCCGGGATGGCCTGGATTGCGTCAGGCGGCGGGTCGGGGTCGGACGGCGGCGGCAGCGACGCGCGATAGCCGAAGGGCGCGTCGGACTGCACGCTCAGCACCTCGCCGTCGATCAGCCCCTCGACGTCGTAGAACTGGCCGGAGGTGATCGTCGCCAGAAGGCGGTGGGAGTCGTCGCCGGGGGGCCCTGCGAATGCGCTGGCCGAGCCGGTGTCGATCGCGATGTGCGCGCCATTTGCCCGTGCCGCTGGCAGATAAATCGCCGGCGACACGGTGTAGCCGAGGCGGGTCGCGATCGCCCCGGCGTCGTCGGGCCACACCAGGGCCTCGGCGCTCTGCGTGTTGCCCCACGGGCACGGGCTCGACGTGCAGGTCCAGGTCGCGGTCTGCGACGGCTGGGCCGGGTCGCCCGACGGCGGCGGCTCGGTCGGCGTGACCCGGTACGCGAAGGCGGTATCCGACTGCACGCTCATGACCTCGCCTTCGGCGAGGCCGGCGACCGGGTAACTGTCGCCCGCCGCGAGCGTGACGAGCAGCCGGTGCGATGACGCATCGGGCTGACCGGCGTACACGCTGGCGCTGCCGTCATCGATCCAGACCGTCGAACCGTTCGCCGTGGCGGCCGGCAGGTACGGGGCCGGCGACGTGGTGTAGCCGAGCCGGTTTGTCACCGGCGCCGACGACGCCGGCCACACCGCCGCCTGGTTGCTCAGCGAGTCGCCCCAGGGACATGGGCTGGAGGTACACGTCCACGTCACCAGCTCCGAGCTACCGCTCAGATCGTCGAGGTCGCTGCGCGCCGTGGATACCGGGTCGGTCACCATCCCGCAGCCTGCCTGCGCGATCCAGCACAGCCAGCCCGCTGCGTACCACCTGCGGGGAACAACCTGGCGCGCGCGCATGGCTTGGCAGACATCAAGATCTCGGCCAACGGCTCCCCGTGCGCAGCTGCGAATGCAGTGCGGCGCCGCGCTAATTCGGTGGAATTCCGCACAGTGGCGGGCGCATTGCGTCGGGAGGGCACGCCTGCCGCCGTGTGTGCGGCACCGCGCGATCGCGCCGGCGAACGTTGACCTGGCTCTGTACCCAGGCAGTGCGTTGAGCTGAACGCGCCGCGCTCGGCGATTCAGCCTCAGCGTGAAGGACCGGCCAACTGATCCGCTCCGCTCACGGTAGCTACGATCCAAGCTCGTCGCTCCGTCGACGCCGAACGGCGCGGATCTCCGCACCTTTCAAATGTCGAGAACGATCGTCCTCGGCACCCCGCCGTGCTCGGCGAACGCTTCAACGTGCAAGCGCAGCCAGGTCTGGATCGTCTGATCGAACGCGACCCTCGCGACGAGCCGCCGCGAGACCGCGAGCACCATCAGGGCTTGCCAACCACAATCGCTCGGTCGCCGTGGCCATACGGGTCGAGCGTACGGAATCCGCAATGCTCACGGGGGATGACCTACCGGCGCCGCAAGGTCAGGTTGAGGGGCGGGCCCAGGGTCTGTGACAGGACGAAGCCGGCGGTGTCGAGCACGAGCTCGCCCGAGACGCTGAGGCCGCCCTCGGTGGCCGTGACGGCGTAGACGCGATGACCGTGGGCGTCGGGCTTGCGCTCGACGTCGTAATGGAGCGGCGCGATTGTGGGCGCGGGGAACGCGGTGAGCTCGATCGCGAGTAGATGGCGCTTGGCGCCCGGCGCAAGGCCGGCGAGGTGCTCGGCGAGCGCGAGGGCGCCGGCGACGCCGGTGCCAGAGAGGAAGGCGCTCGGCGGGATCGGTGCGCTGAGCGACAGCGGCTTGCCGCCGGTGCCGGTGCCGGTGGCGACGAGCTTTCCGCCGGTGACCTTGCCGGTGAGCTCGAGCTGGCCGAACGGCGAGCGCTGCGTGAGGCCAACGCCGTCGGGAGCGACGCGATAGTGGATCTCGAGCCGGCCGCCGAAGTCGGCGACCTCCTGGCCGACGATGACGCGCTTGCCGCTGACGGTGCCGACGGCGACGCGCTCCTCGCCGACGGTCTTCTCGGCGGAGATCAGGTCGTAGTGCGCCTGATGGAGGGGCTTGCCTTCGACGGCGAGTGGCGCGACGCCTTCCCAGCGATCCTTGGGTGGCGGCGCCGAGGCGCGCCGGGTGATGTCTGCGAGCGTGGCCTCGAGGTCGGCGCGCGGCAGCCACTTGCCGCGCAGGATGACGCCGTCGGGAACGAGCGGCAGCGGCGCGGTCAGCGGGTCGGTGGCGACGAGGAGCAGGTCGGCCCGCGCGCCCGGTTCGACGACACCGGCGGAGGCGGCGGGGGCGGGGGTGTCCTTGCCGACGGTAGCGGCGCCGGTCGCGACCAGGTAGCGGGACGCGTCAGCGGTGGCGGCGCGCAGGACGCGCGTCCGCGACAACCCGGCGGCGACCATCAGCTCGATCTCGTCGTGCAGCGAGGCGCCGGGCACGACGAACGGGTTGCCGGTGTCGGTTCCGACGAGGATCGGAGCGCCCGCGGCGTCGAGCGCGGCGAGGATCCGGGCGCGCTGCACGTTGCCGGCGCGCAGCGTGGCGAAGTCGTCGGCGGTGTAGCTCCGGAGCCGGAAGTCCTGCTTGGGGTCCCACGCGTCGACGATTGCCGGCGACAATTTGTCGAGCCATGCGACGCGCTTGCGCAGGGCCGCGACATCGTCGAGCGCGCCGAAGCGGTCGAGCACGACGAGCGTCGGACAGTTCCAGGTGCCTGCGGCGAGGGTGCGCGACACCACGCCGGGCAGTCGCGCGGTGTCGAGCTTGGCGAGCACGGCGCGCAGCCGCGCCATCCGGTTGTCGGGCAGCGCGATGCCGTCGGGGACGAGCGCGGCCAGGTACCCGTCGAGGTGCTCGATCGAGCGCTGGCCGGCGGCGAGCACGCCGTCGAGCCCGACTGCCTCGGGGACATGGCCCGCCAGGATCATGCCGTGGCGTCTGGCGGCAGCGGCGAGCGCCTCGTAGGCCGGCTTCGGGAGCTTCGAGTACGGCTTGAGAAAGTCGTAGCCGGCGGCCTTCTGGTCGGTGACGACCTTCTCGGCGTCGGACGGGTTGACCAGGACCGTGCTGCCCGGCCAGATCGGCGGGTCGCCGTCGATCAGCGGCCCGGCGGTGACCATCGTCGGGCCGAGCAGCTCACCGCGCGCGATCTTGTCACGCCACACCACGTGCTGATCGCTGCCGTACATGTTGCGAATGGTCGTGACGCCGGCAGCGACGAACATCGCGAGCTGGTCGTCGCCGAACACGTGGACATGCATGTCGGCGAGCCCCGGCATGAGCCACTTGCCGCGGCCGTCGATCCGCGTGACGCCCGCGGGCACGGCGAGGCCGTCGCTCGGCGCGACCGCGACGATGCGATCACCGCGCACGACGACGCTGCGATGAGCGAGCTCGCCGCCCTGCGACATCGGCACGACGGTGACGTCGCTGATCACGAGGTCGCCAGGCTCGAGGGCGACCCCCGCGCCTGAGTCATTCGCGCCGAGCCCGCCCGCGCCGCCCGAGCCAGTCGTGCCGCCGGGCGCGTTCGGCGCCGCGCCGCTCGCACCTCCGGGACCTCCGCCGCCGCACGCCAGGCCCAGCAACGCACCGACCACCCCCGACGCTGCCCACCACAAGCTCTTCGATCTCGTCATGCGCGCAGCATGGCCTCGATGGCCGCGCCCGGCCATGAAACATGACGAGCGGCGACGTAGGCCCGCGAACGGCGCTCCGGCCGGGCGAGCGGCGACCTCGCGCTGTACACCGCCGTGTTCAGCAGCTCGTTACGAGCTTGTCGCGCCACCAGGCTGACGCTCTCCCGAAGCGCCGTATCCGCAAACCGATCGACGCCCCGCCGACGTTCTGGAACGACCTGGAAGACCGACAGTTCGATTGGCACACATTCAATATGATCCAAGAGACCTGTTTGAATACATATCAGTGCTGGACAAGCTGCTTGGAGAGACGAAGACACCGCTCGCCGGCCGATTCAAGGATCTGCACGATTTGCGGGAGACGGAGGGCCTTGACGTCGCGCGGTCGGTCGCCGCGTGGCGAACCGCCACATGTCGCGACGCCGTGCGTGAACGCTCAGCCCGGTGGGCACGCGCGCGCAGGGTCATCCCTCGGATCCGAGCGAAGCGCGCTGTTCGGCTTCCCCACCGCGTTAGGCCTTCGCTAGAGCTTCTCGTCGGCACTCGCCGCGCCCGGCACGCGCACGCATCTTGATCTCTCATGAAGCAAAGGCCGACGAGACGACGATTCCTGCAGGGGGCGGCAGCGGCAGCGGGGAGCGCGATGTTGCTGCACGGAAAGCGCGGCCGAGCGAGCGCGTCCAATCTGCTGCCCGTGCCGCGACTGTCCGGTATCCAGCACATCGTCGTCGTGATGATGGAGAATCGCAGCTTCGATCACCTGCTGGGCTGGCTGCCGGGTGCGAATGGCCGGCAGGCAGGGCTCCAGTACGCCGATCCCGCCGGTGCCTTGCATCCGACATTCCCATTGGCGCCCACGATCGGATATCAGGGCTGCAATTACCTCGATCCCGATCACAGCTGGGAGGGCGGGCGGATCCAGTACGACAACGGGGCCATGGATGGCTGGCTGCGCGCCAACAGCGACGTGTTCTCGATCGGCTACTACGAGCGCGCGGACCGGCCGTTCTTCAACGAGCTGGCCGCGCACTACACCACGCTCGATCATTACTTCTGCTCCATCCTCGCCGAGACGTTCCCCAATCGGTTCTTCATGCACGCCGCGCAGACGCCGACCTTGCACAGCGTCGGAACCGAGACCGTCATCACGGATCCGCAGACCATCCCCACGATCTGGGATCGGCTCGCCGCGGCGGGCGTCTCGGGACGCTACTACTTCTCCGATGTCCCGTTCCTCGGCCTGTGGGGCGACAGGTACCTCCCGATCGCGCGGCCCTATGCGACGTTTCTCGCCGAGGCTGCGGCCGGGTTGCTCCCCGCGGTCTCGTTCGTCGATCCGCGCTTCATCGACGAGGGCTCGGGCAGCTCGGGCGATGACCACCCGCACGCCGACCTCCGCGTGGGCGACGCGTTCCTGAGCCAGACCTTCGCCGCCGTGGCCAACGGGCCTGCCTGGGCCAACACGGTCTTCATCATCACCTACGACGAGTGGGGCGGGTTCTTCGATCATGTCGCGCCGCCTCGGTCGGTCGCGGCCAACGCGGTCGATCCGCCGGACGCCAACGGCAACGTGCTGCTCGGCGTGCGCGTGCCTGTGATCGTCGCCTCGCCGTGGACGCGCGCGGGCAGCCAGCCGCGGATCGACTCGGCGCTGTACGACCACACATCGATCCTCAAGTTGATCGAGTGGCGGTGGAACCTTCCCAACCTCACGGCGCGCGATGCGCCCGGCTCGAACATCACCAACCTCGCCCATGCGCTCGACTTCGCTCATCCCAACCCCATCGTGCCGCAACTCCCGCTGCTCGTAGCCCCGGTCTTCGACGTCTGTCTACCGGCGCCGGTACCGGTACCGGTACAGGATCAATGGGATCGGCTACGACGCTCGCCGCTTCTGGCCAAGTGGCCGATCGGCTCGTCGACGTAAGCGGCCCTCGACGGCTGGCGAACGACGCGGCGTCGACAGTATGGTGCGCACATGACGCTGCCGCGACTCACACTCTACGACTTTCCGGCCAAGACCGGCCTCGATGGCTGGAGCTCGTTCTCACCGTTCGTGCTCGAGGTCGCGCGGGGGCTTCGGCTCGCGGGCGTGCCGTACGAGCACGAGTACGCGAGCATGCTGAAGCTCAAGGAGCTCAATCCGACCGGGCAGCTGCCGGTGGTGGCCTTCGGGGACGAGAAGGTCGCCGACTCGACACGGATCCTCAAGCGCATCGAGGCGCTCAAGCCAGGGTCGCTCACACGATCGCTCGACGTTCGTGCAACGGCCGAGGCGTGGCTATGGGAGGAATTCGCGGACACCGCGCTCTATCCGTACGTGCTCGCGACGCGGTGGGCGGATGATCGCGGCTGGCCGGTCCCGCGCAAGCACTTCTTCGGCGGGCTTCCGCCGGTCGTTCGATCCGTGATCGGCAGCGCGGTGCGGCGCGGCACGATCAAGAAGCTCGTGGAGCGCGACTTCCTGCGCGGCGGTCTGGAGGCTTGCTACGCGCGGATGGCGATCGTGCTCGACGACCTCGAGGCACGCGCGCCGGAGGATGGCTTCTGGCTCGGTTCCAGCGCGACGGTGGCCGATGTCGGGCTGTTCGGACAGCTTCACGCTCTCCGGATCCCGCTCGTCGAGCATGCGGCCGCTGAGGTCGCGAAGCGCAAGCGGCTCTCGAAGTACCTCGACCGCGTCGACGCAGCGACGCGCGGGTGAGCTCATGACCTGATACGTAGAAGCGTATCCAGGTCACCGCCGGCGCGTTTCACCTGGTGCTGCATCCGCTGCGCCGCGGATGACGACCTTGCCGAAGGTGTTGCCGGCCTCGTAGTAGCGGAACGCGTCGGCCGCCTCGCGGAAGTCGAACACGCGGTCGATGACCGGGCGCAGCTTGTGGTGCTCGATCGCGCGATTCATCGCGACGAACTGTGCGCGGTTGCCGACGGCGATCCGGCGGATCGTGCCGACGAACGCGTTGAACGCGCTGGCCTCGAGCGGTGCGGCGTCGGTCGACAGCCCGCCGACCAGGCTGAGGTGGCCGTCGGCGGCGACGCAGCGCAGCGACCTGACGAGGGTGCCCGGACCGCCGACCTCGACGACGCGGTCGACGCCGGCGCCGCCGGTCAGCTCGCGGACGGCGAGGTGCCAGTCGGGGTTCGCGCGGTAGTCGACGACGGCGTCGGCGCCCAGCTCGGTGAGCCGGCGCGCCTTGTCGGCGCTCGACGTGGTCGCGATGACGCGCGCGCCGAACAGCTTGGCGAGCTGGAGCGCGAACAGCGACACGCCGCCCGAGCCGAGCGTCAAGACGGTCTGGCCGGGCGACAGGGGCGCGGCACCCACCAGCGCATTCCACGCGGTGACCGCGGCGCACGGCAGCGTCGCGGCCTCCTCGAAGGACAGGTGCGCGGGGAACGGGAGCGCCGCCTCCTCGGGCAGAACGGCGAGGTCGGTGAGCATGCCATCGAGCGAGCCGCCGAGCTGCGCGGCGTGGCCCCAGCCGAACGGGCCGTCGATCCACTGCGTGAAGATCTGCCCGACGACACGGTCGCCGACCTTGACGCGGGTGACGCCCTCCCCGACCGCGACCACCTCGCCGGCGCCGTCGGACACCGGGATGAGGTTGGGCTTGATCGGCAGCGGGTAGATGCCCTTCTCGACGATCATCAGCTCGCGGAAGTTCAGCGAGACCGCGCGGACCCTCACGATCACCTGACCGCGGCCCGGGCTGGGGGGCGGCTCCTCGCGGAGGGTCAGCGCATTGATACCGGCGCCCTTCTCGACTCGATAGCTGTACATGGCGGTTCCCTTCACGAAACGATGAACTGGTAGTCGCGAACGATGTGGTGCTCGTCGTCGAGGATGACCACCTCGAGCCCGACCGCGAGCACCTGCTCGCCGCTGGGCGCAAGCATCTCCCAGTTGAACTCGACGACGTTGCGCAGCGCCTGCGCGTTGCGGACCGCGCGGAACCGGTTTCCGGTGAGCCGGACGTTCTTGTCGTAGGCGTCGAGCACGCGCTCCTCGAGCGCCTGGTGGCCGCGGTACTCGCGGTCCTGGACGTAGTGCACGCCGTCGGGCGCCCACAGCGCGGCGATCGCGCGCCGGCGCGCGGTGGGGTCAGGTTCGTTCCACACCGCCGCGTAGCGGTCGGCGAGCTTCTGGGGGTCGGTGGTCGACATCGCGGGTTCCTTTCGTGCGGTCATCGGATACAGAGCAACCTAGGGCGGAACCGCGCCTGCGAGAATCCATCGAAATCGCTATGCTCTATTCACTTCATCTATACAATCGCCGGAACCAGCGATCGCGCGCGTCGCGCCGTGTTCGCGCAGACCCACGGAAGGCATGCCATGAGCATCGACGACAAGAGAACGAAGAACGAAGCCATGATCCGGGAGCTGTTCGATGATCTCGTAGCGGCGATTCGCGCCAAGAACCTGGATGGCGTCATGGCTTGCTATGCGACCGACCTCGTCGCGTTCGATATCGTTCCTCCGCTGCAGTTCGTCGGTGCCAGTGCGTACAGGAAACCCTGGCAAGACGTCTTCGAACGCTTCCAGACGCTCGACTACGAGGTTCGCGATCTCAGCATCGTGGCGGGCGACGACGTCGGCTTCAGCTACAGCCTCAACCGTATCCACGGAACGATGACGAATGGCGAGAAGACGGATCTCTGGCTGCGCCTGACCGCCTGCTACCGCAAGATCGACGGCCGGTGGCGGATCGCGCACCTGCAGGCGTCCGTTCCGGCAGACCTCGCGACCGGGAAAGCGGTGCTGGATCTGAAGCCGTAACCCCGCCGCATCCTCGCGCTCAGTCGGCGACGGTGAACACCGCGATCGAGCGCGCCGGCACGTCGATCGTCAGCGCGCCGTCGCCATCGGTGGTCAGCGCCGCGGAGCCAGGCGGATAGGCCGCGACCGCCGCGCGCGCGGCCGGCAACCCGGAGAACTGCGCCTGGTCGGCGACGCCGCCGTAGTTGATCGCGACCAGGCTGGTCTCGCCGGGCGCGTGGCGCGAGAACCAGAGCAGCCCCGCACGGGCGTGGCCGGCGTAATCGCCGCGCGCGAGCGAGGGGTGTGCGCGGCGCAGCGCGATGATCGCGCGGTAGAAGTTGAGCAGCGAGCCGGGATCGGCATTCTCGTCGGCGACGTTCGCCGTCCGGTAGTTGGTCGCATTGGCTCGAAACGGGACGCGCCCGCTGAAGCCGGCGAAGCTCTCGGCGCTCCAGCTCATCGGGGCGCGCAGCCCTGGATCGCCGCTCGCATCCGTCGCGCGCGCCATGCCGATCTCCTCGCCATAGTAAATGAACGGCACGCCGGGCTGGAGCAGATAGGTTGCGGCCGCAAGCCGGTAGCGCGCGAGGTCGCCGCCCAGCTGCTCCCAGACCCGATCGCCCGCGAAGGAGTCGTGGTTGGCGAGCAGCGTCGCGATGCCCGGCGGCGCGGTCGTGAAGTAGCTCGCGACCGCGGCGACCGCGGACGCGTCGCCCCGCGCGGCATTGATCAGGTCTCTATGGTGACCGAAGCCGAACGCGCTGCCGCAGGCCCGTGCGAACGCGAACGTGTCCGGCGGCGCCTCGCACACCATCCAGCGCCGGGCGTAGGCGTCGAGCAGGCCGCGGACGTCATGCATCAGCGCCCCGTCCTCGGGCTGATTCTCCCACGCCTGGGGCCCGTTCTCGATCAGGTTCGCGGTCGCGTCAAACCGGAAGCCGTCGACCCCGCGGTTGAGCCAGAACCGGAGGTTGTCGCGGTGGTACTCGACCACCGCCGGGCTCCGCAGGTTGAAGTCCGGCATCTGGTCCCAGAACCCGGCGAAGTACCAGCCGTTGCCCCCGGGATGCCACGGATCGCTGCCGTAGATGTTCCAGCCGCTCGGATGGCTGTCGACCCACACGTACCAGTCGCGCAGCGGCGCGGTGCGCGACAGGCTGGAGCGCACGAACAGCGGGTTCATCGCCGCGCTGTGGTTCATGACGTAGTCGAGGATCACCGCGATGCCGCGGGCGTGCGCCTCCGCGACCAGGTGATCGAAGTCCTCGAGGCTACCGTACGCGGGCTCGATCGCGCGGAAGTCGGTGACCGCGTAGCCGTGGTCGTGGTCCTGGCTCGCCATGATCGGCATCAGCCAGATCCCGCTCACGCCGA
>DATIPJ010000869.1:0-4851 GCA_035472155.1 Kofleriaceae bacterium | reverse complement strand
GGCACTGTGCTATCCGGGCGTCTGGGGGCTGGCTGGCATGTCCAGCGGCAGCCCGTTGGTGAGCTATCGTTCTTCTCGCGTCGGCCGAAGCTGGGAGGTCAGCTGTACATACGAAGGGCGCTTCATGACGAGCTCCTCGCGCACGGCGTGTCGGGGCTCACCGTGGACTTGACCGCGATCGTCTGTGATCACGCTTTACCATCGGGATCCCAGATCCCGAGGTGATCGATAAGCTTGTGACACCGCGCAGGCCGTCGAGTGCGTTGCCGGGGCGCCACATCGCGATCGAAACTGGACGGAGGATCGCCTGTCTGGGGCGTGCGATGAGCGTTGCATCGCGAATGCGCGCATTCAGTGCCGGAGCGGCGCGAGAGGCGCTCCCTCACCTCGATCACGACGAGCTGGTCGCCGGAGCCTCGGGTCCGCTCTGGGACAACGTCCGAGCGGCCGCGCCGATCCTGCGTGTTGCGTACACCCAGGAGCCGATGCAGATCGCGCGCGCGGCGCCCACGGTTGATGCCCGCGTCCACAATGATGCCTGCGTGCCGCTGACGCACTGGGTGTGCGACGGCCTGGCCGAGCTGGATGCGGTCGCGGTGCTGCTCGGCTACACGCGGTTGGGGGAGCTGGATGCTGCGGTCGCCGGCGCGATGGACGACTGGCAGACGCACGGCGGCGAAGAGGTGGAGCGCGTGGCGCGGTTGGCGCCTGCGGTCGACGCGGTGCTTGCGGAGCTGGTGGGGCTGTGCCGAGATGCGACGCCGGATGATGCGGCTGCACTGGTGGCGCCGATCGTCGCGGTGGCGGAGATGATGCGCGGCGGGGGTGCGAGTCGGGCAGCGTTGGGGCTTCCGCCGAGCCCGCTCGGTGATGCGCTCCGGGTACTGGATGCCGCCATTCACGGCTACCGCGATGAGCTCGTGGCGCTCGGGGCGGCGATCGATCGGGCGGCCGGTGCAAACGGCGCTGGGGGCGACCGGATGGCGGTGGCGCTCGGGATCGCGGCGCGGATGCAGCAGGTCGCGGTGATCGCACACGCGATCACGGGGTGGATCGACCGGAGGGGGCCGGCGACGGCGGCGCAGGCGCGATGGCGGCGGGCGGGCGCGGCGATCGAGCAGGTGTTTGCGGGGTCGCTGGCGGGGGTACGGCGGCTGGTGCCGCTGCCGCCGTAGTTACTCGAGCGCGCCGGTTTCGGCCAGCTTGCCGATCTCGCGGTACTCGAGGCGAACGGCGCGTTCGAGGTGGTCGTGGTGGAGGCCGGATTCTTCGGCGGCGGCGAGGAAGGCGGCGCGAAGGGCGGCGTTGCGGATGTAGCCGCCCGACATCTTGTATTTGCGGGCGAGCTCGCCGAAGTCGAGGTCGCCGGACCTCGGGAGCTCGGGTGGGAGGTGGACGCGCCAGAGCTGCTCGCGCATCTCGTCGTCCGGGAACGGAAACGAGAGGCGGAAGGAGAGCCGGCGCTTGAAGGCGGTGTCGATGGCGCCGCCGAAGTTGGTGGTGAGGATGGCGATGCCGCCGAAGCTGTCGAGCCGCTGCAGGAGGTAGTTGACCTCGAGGTTGGCGTAGCGGTCGACGGAGCTCTTGACCTCGGTGCGCTTGGCGAACAGGGAGTCGGCCTCGTCGAAGAGGATCATGGCCTGGCCGTCCTCGGCGGCGTCGAACAGCTGGGCCAGGTTGCGTTCGGTCTCGCCGATCCATTTGGAGACGATGCGCGAGAGATCGACGCGGTAGACGTCGAGGCCCAGCTCGCGCGCGATCGCGGAGGCGACCATGGTCTTGCCGGTGCCCGGGCCGCCCTGGAAGAGCGCGGTGACCCCGCGCGACGTGGCCATCACGCGATCGTAGCCCCAGCGCTCGAAGACGGTCCGGCGGTGGCGGATGCGGGCCACGAGCTCGAGCAGCGAGTCGAGGATGTCAGCGGGCAAGACGACTTGCGACCAGCGCGCGAGCCGGGTCACGCGCGTGGCCAGGTCGCCCAGACGGGTCTCGAGGTGCTGGCGGATCACGCCGTCGAGCCGGCTCACGACCTCGGCCGGCTCCCCGGCGGTGCCGCCGCGCTCGACGAGCTGATCGAGCACGCGGTGCACGGTGCCGGGGCCGAGCACCCAGCGCGAGGCCAGGTCGCCGACGTCGGTGAGCGCGAGCCGGCGCTCGGCGAGCGCGACGTTCCACGCGTCGAGGCGCCGGGTCTCGGACAGCGGCGGCAGATCGATGGTGAGATAGCCTGGATCGAGCGGCGGAGTCGCATCGGATCCCAGGCGAAAAGCGACCGGGCCGGGATGCCGGCGAAAGATCTCCTGCAGCTGCTCCCGCGCGCTGCGATCATCGTGGCCGACGATCTCGAGGTTGTCGACGCAGGGTAGCCATCCGCCGAGCGCGGCGCGCTGCAACCGGAGCGCGATCTCGTCCGTGCGGATCCGACCGTCGCGGACCAGCGGCGCGGCGTCGAGCATCGCGAGCTTGCGATTGGCGGTGTGGGCGAGCGCGGCGGTCAGCGTCCTCCGGCCGGCGCCGGCGCGTCCCCGCACGACCAGCCTCAGCGGCGCCGCCGTCGTGCGGCGTAGAGCGTCGCGCAGGTGATCGACCACGCCGGGCGGCAACAACAGCTGCTCGATCGGGCGCGTGGTCTCGATGACGCGGAGATCGGCATCGGCGCCGTCGCCGAGGCTGTCGCCGCGCAGCCACTTGATCACGAGGGGATCGACGTGGAGCGCGAGAAACGGCCGCATCGAGCCCGCGCCGACCCGGACCGCGCCGCGCTGGACGAGCGGGCGATCGGGGTCGAGCTCGCGCGCGATCTCGTGGACGTCGGCGTGGTCACCCAGCACCTGGCGGATCAGCATCTCATCGACGACCGAGCGCCCGCTGTCATTGGCGAGGATGCCGTACATGCGAGCGACCTCGCCCCAGATGGTCGGCGCAGCTACCACGAGCAAGATGCTGCGCGCGAGCGGTGACAGCGCCAGCTCACGACCCAGCTCGTCGATCGGTGACAGGGCCGTGACGGCCGCATACGCGGAGGTCCGCGCTGCCTCGCTCGCGGCGCGGGCGCGTGTGGCCTCGGCGATGCGCTCGACGGCGCGGCCGCGCTGACGATCGAGCAAGCCGAGGAGCTCGGTCTCGTACGGGTGCTCGCTCTCGCTGTCCCACACGATGCGACCTTGATCCCAGGCCCGCGCGGTCGCGAGGTAGCACGACGCCGCGATGACGGCGCGCTCGTGCTCGAGCAGCCCGCGCGCCTGGGCCGGTTCCGTGCGAGCTGCGCGCGACCGTGGCAAGAGGCCGGGTGGATCGACCACGTCGAAGCGCACGGCCGCTGCGGGCTCGGCGGACGAGGCCGTGGCCTGGGGCGCAGCGGTGGCGTCGGCGACCGTGCCGGCGTGCGGCGCGCTTTCTGGTTCGGACGCGGGCTCCGGCTCTTCGGTCAGTGCCGCGACCACCGGCGCAGCGGGAGCCGGGGCGACGTACGAGGTGTTCGTGATGAGCTCGCGCGACGAGAGATGTGCCAGCGCGACGCGGCCATCAGAATCACGACTCAGGATCGCGATCGCGGTGGCGGACGGATTGATCGCGACGGCCTCGATCGCGTCGGAGTGTTCGTAATCGCCGACCGTGCGCGCGAATCGCAGATCGATGAGCAGGAGTCGACGATCGCCGATCTGCACCAGCGCCTGACCCCGGCGCGCCGCGATCTGGATCGAGGCTCCGGACGCAACGGACAATCGTTGCTGGATGGCGCCGTCGCGCGAGGTGAGCACGGTGATCGACCTCGCTCCAGCGCCATTGCTGCCGACGAGCGCGATGCTGGAGGCGTCGTACAGAAAGGCGCCGTCCTCGACATGCATCGACGGTGTGAATACGCCCGTGCTCCATCGTATCCCTCCTGTCGTGCACAGCATGGCGTTGAGACCGCGCGCGATCACCACGCGTCCCGGTGAGAACGGCACCGCGAGGTCGCAGCGCTCCGTGATCGGCGTCAACCCGAGGTTCGGCGCAGCAGTCGCGATCACCGGCGCTGGACCATGCCACGCGGCGCACGCCACCCGCGGCCCGGCAACCCAGCGCCCGAGCGGCGAGGGCAACGCGAGCGGTGCACCGCCGAGCAGCTGACCGTCGAGTGTGAATCGGCGCAGCACGGCACCGCCCACATCATCGCGCGCAGCGACCCAGATCTGATCCGGAAACCCGACCACGTCGATGACGCGCTCGGCGGGGACCCCGAGCTCGTGCTCGTGGCCGCCGGATAGACCGATCGCCCGCACGGCGCGCTCCACGACGATGAGAACTTGATCATCGGCGAAGCGGAGCATCTCCGCCGCCTTCATACCAAACTACGTCGCGTCCGCTCACGCGTGGCGGACGTTCTCAATCGGCATTCACGCGAATGCCCGCATTCATCTGTTCGCAATACTCCGGAGTGCCGCGAACTGCGGCGCTGCCGCCTCGACGATGTAGTGAATCGCAGCGTCCTACGATTGCCATGCCGTGCCATCGTCAACGCAGTACGGATCGCGCAACACAACACAACCCGCAGTACGATGTGGTGGAGCGTATCGAGGCATTGCAATTTTCCAGGATGGTAATGCGTCAGCGCCTGCATTTCAGGGTGAGCGCTGACGCACACGGTGCGGCCGTCACCGCGGCAACTCGAGGCATTCCGATGGACATGGCAGCGTCGGCTGATATATCTCCGAGCCAGGCAGCGACGAGTCGTGTCGAGGAAAGCCTTGATGCTCAGTGACGTGCTCGATGCAAGCGCACCAGAGGTCGGAGTGGTGATCGACGATCATGTCGCGGAGAAACGCGCATGAGAGCCAGAGCTCTCCCGCGAGGCATGCTTGCCGTGGC
>DATIPJ010000868.1:0-11709 GCA_035472155.1 Kofleriaceae bacterium | reverse complement strand
CGCGCCGAATGGCGCCATGTTGATCTTCGCGGGCCGACAGGGCGCGCAGGGCGTGCTGCAAACCGTTTCCGTCGACGGACAGATCGCCGCGCGGCTCGATGCCGACGCGGGCGAGGTCCGTGAACCCGTGTGGGGACCGTTCCTGCCATGAATTCCACATGAAAGGTGTGCCAATGAAAAAGTTCGTTCCGATCGCGTTAGTCCTCGCTTCCCTCGGTCTGCTGATGGGCTGCCCCAGCAAACCGCCGGAACAGCCGCCTCCGCCGCCCGCGCAGACAACGGACACCAACGCCGTCGACAACACCAATGCCACCGCCGATGAAACGGCGACGCAAGGCCCGTCGGGCGAGTTGCTCTCGAAGCGCATCGTGTATTTCGATTTCGACAGCGCGGAGATCCGTGCCGATTCGCAGTCCGTGGTCGCCGCGCATGCGCGCTACCTCGCCGGCGCCCCGGCGCAGAAGATCCGTCTCGAAGGCCACGCCGACGAGCGCGGCTCGCGCGAGTACAACATCGGTCTCGGTGAACGCCGCGCGCAGGCCGTGCGTCGGGCGCTGATGCTGCAAGGTGTCGCCGAGGCGCAACTCAGCACGGTGTCGTACGGTGAGGAGCGGCCGGCCGTCGCGGGCAGCGACGAACAGGCTTACGCCGCGAATCGCCGCGTCGAGATCGTGTACCTGAAGTAATCGGTCGAGGTCGCCATGAAACTTCCCCTGTCCGCGGTGGTGTTGTGCAGCCTCGGTATCGTCGGCTGCGCGGTCTCGCCCGAAGAAGATCCGGTGCAGATCCGCCTCAAGGATCTCGACAGCCGGGTGCAGCGGATCGAGCGCGTGCTGACAAACCAGAGCCTGCTCGAGCTGGCGCAGCGCATCGACACGCTGCAGGCGGATCTGCGCACGATCCGCGGCGAGGTCGAGGTGTTGCAGAACCAGAGCGACGGTGGAAAGAACCAGTCGCGCGCGTTGTACGGCGATCTCGAGAAGCGCCTCGCGGCGCTCGAGACGCTGGGCGGTGTCGGTGGTGCGGGCGGTGCGCCGCCCGCCAGCGCGCCGCCGGCGGGTGCGCCGCCGTCCGGCGCTGGTCCCGCGGTGGGTGCGGGCGGCGAGCAGGCGTCGTACGACGCTGCGTTCAACGCGCTCAAGGGTTCCGACTTCCCGAAGGCCATCAGCGGATTCAAGAGTTTCGTCAGCACGTACCCGTCGAGTCCGCTCGCGAGCAATGCTCAGTACTGGCTCGGCGAGGCGTACTACGTCACGCGCGAGTACGTCGATGACCGTGAGCATGCGGTCGAGCACGCCCTCGACACCGGCCGCGGCGATCCGGCGCAGCGCGGCGACCAGCAGCCAGTCGCCGGCGAAGATCGACGCGGCGTTGCCGTACACCACGCGCGCGGTGGGCTCGCCCCGCCGGCGCTCGCCAACGTCGACCACGTCGTCGTGCAACAAGGTCGCGCTGTGGACGAGCTCGACCGCGACCGCCAGCCCGCGCGCGCGCTCGGTGAAGCCATCGCCGAACCGGCTCGTGAGCGCGACGCACAGCGGCCGCAGGTGCTTGCCGCGCAGGTCCAGCAAGTGGTGCGCGGCGGCGTGCACGGCGCGCGCGCCGCGGGGAATCGCCTCGAGCTCGGCCTCGAACGCGACGAGGTCCGCGCGCACCCAGCGATCGAGGCTGGCGAGTCGCTCGGCCAGGCTCGGCGCGCCGCGCGCGGCGCTGACGTGGGCAAGACGATCGAGCACCGCACGGGAAAGAGCGAGCTGGGTCATGGCACTCCTTGGGATGTCGCGCGTTCGTTCAGAGATTCTTGAAACTTTCTGTACCAGGCCTGGCCAGTTCGGCAAGTGCCTCAGAGAAAAGGCGGCTGGGCTGCGCGACGCAGCAACAAAACATAAGGAGGGGCCCGCTCAGCAACCCCGGAGGGTGACAAAACGACCGGTCGGGCCGCAAAACGGCCGAAATTCCTCACGCTGTACCGCTGGCGCGCAGCAGCTCCGCCGAATTCCTCGCAGCGCGAGGCGATCGACACGAGGAGACCGTATGCAATACGGTCTCTTCGTGGGACATGCGCGCCGCGGTCGCGACCAACGCCTGATCAGCCGGTGCCGGGTCGAGCTCGATCACGCCACCGGGTCGGGCGAGGGCGAGACCGAAGACATCTCACCGCACGGGCTCTACGTGCGCACCGAGACCCTGCTCTCGGTCGGCGACGAGACCGACCTTCGGCTGACGCTCCCCGACGGCTCGATCGTCGCGCTCTACGCGCGCGTGGCTCATTGCCTCGCACCGAGCGCCGCGCGCGCCCTCGGGCGCCACACCGGCATGGGGCTCGAGCTGATCGGGCCCGAGACGCCGGCGCGCGAGAAGCTGTGCGCGCACATCGAGGCGCTGCGCAGCGAGCTCGCTGGCCGCGGCCTCCCGGCGACCCGCCGCGCGATCCTCGTCGAGCCCAGCCCGCCGCTGCGCGAGCGCATGACGCGCGGACTCGAGGCCGCCGGTTTCCAGGTCACCGCCGTCGAGTCGGCGATGCAGGCGCTCGACGCCGGCGCGGCATCGACTCCCGATGCGGTGATCGCCGCGGCCGCGATGCCGGCGATGACCGGCATCGACCTGGCGTACGCGATGGCCGAGCACTCGACGCTGTCCGAGGTGCCGCTCGTGCTCACCGGCGAGGATGGCGATCTCGGACGGCTCGAGGCGTTTCGCGCCGGCATTCGCGACTACGTCCCGGTGCCGTTCCTCGACGAAGAGCTCGCGATCCGCGTGCAGCGCGTGGCGACCCTGCCGCCCGCGACCGGGCCGGGGCTGCGCGGGAGCCTCGTCGATATCGGCCTGGGCACGCTGCTCTCGCTGCTCGAGTTCGAGCGCAAGAGCGGCGTGCTGCTCGTGCTGCGCTCGAGCGAGCTCGCGCGCGTGTTCGTCGCTGACGGAAAAATCCTCAAGGTCGAGACCACCACGGGATACGGGCTCCCCAAGGATCGGCTGATGCGATTGCTCGACTGGCGAGAAGGCCAGTTCGAGTTCTCACCGGCCGAGATCGGTGGACGCAACGAGCTCGGCTTATCGGTGACCCAGATTCTGCTGGAACACGCGCGACGGCGGGACGAACAGCGCATCCGCCCCTCGTGACGATCCGGGGACACGTGAGTCGTGTCGCACGGTTGTCGCATTAGCCGTCGCATTCATTGTCGCATTGGCCGGCCGATTCGAGATCTGCAACTATGGCCAAATCGTTGGGTCCACCGGGTGCCAACCTCGAGGATCTCGCAGTTCGCATGTTTCGCCTTTGTATCGCAGCCGTCGCCCTCTGTGAGCTTCTGTCGGGGGCACCCGCGCGCGCACAGGACCTCTCGCCATCGGTGCGCGCCCATGCCGTGCGCCGGGAGGGACCGATCGCGGTGGACGGTAAGCTCGAGGAGCCCTGCTGGTCGGCGGCGCCCAAGCAGAGCGGCTTCGTGCAGCGGTTTCCCAAGGACGCGAGCAAGCCGTCGCTCGAGACCCGGTTCGCGATCGTGTACGACGACGAGGCGATCTTCGTCGGCGTGTGGGCCGATGATCCGCAGCCCGATCTGATCCGCGCGCTGCTCACGCGGCGCGATGTCGACGCACCGGCCGATGCGGTGACGATCGCGTTCGACAGCTATCACGATCGCCGCACGGCGTACGCGTTCCAGCTCAACGCCGCGGGTGTGCAGCGCGACATGCTGCTGTTCGACGACACCAACCAGGACGATACCTGGGATGCCGTGTGGACTGGCAATGTGTCAGTCACGCCGACCGGCTGGACTGCGGAATATCGTATTCCGCTCAGCCAGCTGAGATTCGCCAGCAACGAGACCCACGAGTGGGGCTTCCAGATCATGCGGCTCATCGGCCGCACCGGCGAGCAGGACTCGTGGTCGCCGTGGCCGCGCAGCGCGCCCCAGGTGGTCAGCAAGTTCGGCGTGCTCGAGGGCATCTCGCACCTGCGCTCGAGCCGCCGCCTCGAGCTGTTGCCGTACGCGACCACCGGCTTCGACCGCATGCCGGTCGACGAGGGCGACCCCCTCAACAAGATGTACGGCTGGCGGCGCAACGTCGGGCTCGACCTCAAGTACGGCCTGGGCTCGGCGTTCACGCTGTCGGCGACGATCAACCCCGACTTCGGCCAGGTCGAGGCCGACCCGTCGAAGGTCAACCTGTCGGCGAACGAGCTGTTCTTCGCCGAGAAGCGGCCGTTCTTCCTCGAGGGCGTCGACCTGTTCAAGCTGCCGATCGGCAACAGCGACAACAGCGTCGAGGGCGCGTTCTACAGCCGCCGGATCGGCGCCGCGCCGGAGGAGCCCGACACCAGCTTCGACTTCATCAGGAAGCCGGACTCGACGACGATCTACGGCGCCGCCAAGCTGACCGGCAAGACCCGCACGGGCTGGTCGGTCGGCATGCTCGACGCGGTCACCGGGCAGGAGAAGGCCGAGACCTTCACGCTCGCGATCCCCGAGACCACCGAGGACCCGGGCATGCCCTCCGTACAGAGTAAGCCCGTGGTCTCCGCGCTCACCAACTACGCGATCGCGCGCGTCAAGCGCGACTTCGACGAGGGCAAGACGTCGCTCGGCCTGTCGGCCACCGCGGTCAACCGCAAGCTCGACGACGCGCGCCTCGAATCGCTGATCCACGATCAGGCGTACACCGGCGGTGTGCAGCTCCAGAACCGCTGGGCCGACAACTCGTGGACCGCCAACGTCAACCTGCTCGGCAGCTGGGTGCACGGCACGCCCGAGGCGATCGCCGAGACCCAGCAGAGCTCGCGCCACTACTTCCAGCGCCCCGACGCCGAGGACGTGCACTTCGACCCGACGCGGACCAGCATGTCGGGCCTCGCCGCCAAGTGGATGGTCGGCCAGCTCGGCGACACCAAGCACTGGCGGTTCGGCTCGGGCGGCGATCTGCGGACGCCCGGACTCGAGCTCAACGACGCCGGCTTCCAGTTCAACTCCGATCGCATGATTCCGTTCTTCTGGGGCCAGTACCGCAATGACGAGCCGAGCAAGCACGTGCTCAACTGGCAGTTCAACTCCGATGTGTTCTGGGTGCAGACCTTCGAGCCGCGGCTGACCGATGTCGGCCTGGAGTCCAACGGCAACATCCAGTTCTCGAACTACTGGTCGATGTACGGTGGCTCGAACCTGATCTCCGGCCGGTGGAACGTCAATGCGCTGCGCGGCGGCCCGGCGCTGCGCAACGACTTCGGCATGTTTGGCTATTTCGGTGTCAATACGGATAACCGCAAGCCGGTGTGGTTCAACCTCAACAGCTACGGCTCGCACAACCTCGGCTCCGGCCAGTTCGACGGCGGTATCGACCTCGGGGCGACGATCCAGGCGCGCTCCAACCTCGACGTGTTCGTCGGACCGAGCATCTACATGCGCGACGATCCGATGCAGTACATCGACGAGGTGCCCGACATGGCCGATACCTCGCACTTCGTGTTCGGTCGCATCCACGAGACCGACGTCTCGATGACCCTCCGGGTCAACTGGACGTTCTCGCCGCACCTGACCCTGCAGGCCTACGCGCAGCCGTTCATCGCATCGGGCCACTACAACGAGCTCAAGGACGTGGATCACCCCGCTGCCAAGCGGTTCTCGGATCGCTTCCACCTGTTCGCGCCCGGCGAGCTCCAGCTCAGCGACGACTCCTACCAGGCGACCCGCGACGGCGGCGCCTCGTTCAGCTTCGACCGCCCGGACTTCAACTTCCGGCAGCTGCGCTCGACCGTGGTGCTGCGCTGGGAGTATCGACCGGGGTCGACGGTGTTCGCGATCTGGAGCCATGGGCGGACCAGCGACGAGTTCTCCGACGGCCGGTTCCGGTTTGGCCGCGACCTCGGCGACCTCGGGTCGGCCGCGAGCGAGAATATTGTGATGGTCAAGGCCAACTACTGGATCGGTCTGTAACTGGGGTTATGCTCGCGCCGTGGGATCGTCGCCCGCGGCGACCGAGGCCGTTCGATTCGGTAAGTACAGCCTGGTCGCCCGCCTTGCGACCGGGGGCATGGCCGAGATCTTCCTGGCCCGGCTCCGCGGCGCGGCCGGCTTCGAGAAGCTGGTGTGCATCAAGCGCATCCTGCCGCACCTCGCGCGCGACAAGCACTTCGTCGCGATGTTCCTCGACGAGGCGCGCATCGCCGCCCGCATCACGCACCCCAACGTGTGCCAGGTATTCGAGCTGGGAGACATCGACGGCAGTTACTACCTGGCGATGGAGTACCTCGAGGGGGTGCCGCTCAGCTGCTTCCGCCGACACGACTACTACGGCGCGCTGCCCGATCCGCGCCTGGTCGCCGGCATCGCGATCCAGGCCTGCGAGGGGCTGCACCACGCGCACCAGCTGAAGAACTCCGAGGGCCGCGCGATGGAGCTGGTCCATCGCGACGTGTCGCCGCAGAACCTGTTCGTCACCGGCGATGGCATCGTCAAGGTCCTCGACTTCGGCATCGCCAAGGTCCAGGACGCGACGGTGCGGACCAGCACCGGGGCGGTCAAGGGAACGTACGCGTACATGGCGCCCGAGCAGCTGCGCGGCGAGCGCGTCGACCGGCGCATCGACGTGTTCGCGCTCGGGATCGCGATGTGGGAGACGCTCACGCGCCGCCATCTCTTCAAGCGCGACACCGAGTTCCTGACGTTCCAGGCGATCACGGGCGATCCGATCGAGGACGTGTGCGCGCTGCGGCCCGATGTGCCGGCCGCGCTGTCGGCGGTGATCATGACGGCGCTGTCGCGCGATCGCGACGCCCGGTTTCCGACCGCGCGAATGATGGGCGAGGCGATCGCCGCGGCGATCCAGCCGCTCACGGCGCCCGCGATCAGCGAGGAGATCGAACGCGCGTTCCCGGCGCAGCTCGCCGAGCAGGCCGAGCTGATCCGCGTGGCGCGCAGCGGCGGTGCATTCGCGCTCGATGCCGATCGCGGTCCCTCGGTCGGCCAGGGGACGGACCTGCTGACCACGCCGGTGTCGGGACAGACGCGGAGCTCGAGCGGCGGCGCATCGGGCGTCGACCTCTCGGGCCTCTCGGGCCTCTCGGGCCTTCCGAGCGTCTCGGGCCATGCGTCGTCGGACGCGATGGCCTCGGTCATCGGTACCAAGTCGCTGCGGGCGATGCCCGATCGCTCGAGCCCGCAGCGGTCGCGGCACGACACCGTGCACGATGCGCCGCCGACGGCCTCACCGGTGCGCCGTCGCCGGTGGCAGCTCCTCGCGTTCTTGCTGGCGCTCGTCGCGGGTGGTGGCGCAGTTGTCCTCTACATGCGGCTCACGAGCGGACCGAGCGATCGCAGCGAGGGCAACACCAGTGCGGTCGCGATCGCACCGGCGGATGCAGGGTCGGCGAACGCCGGCGCGATCGCGTCGGATGCAGCAGCCGCCCATGGCGACGCGGCTGCACAAGGCGCGGCTGCACAAACGTCCATGTCGCAGGATGCGGCGCAGCGAGATGATGCGCGGCGCGAGGATGGACGGCGACCATCCGGGCCTGCCGCCGGCGCGGCCCCGAGCGATGCGCGGCCAGCGTCGTCGAGCAAGCCCGCGCGCGCAGCGCCGAGGCCGAGCGGCCCGCCCGGCTTCATCACGATCGACTCGCAACCGTGGGCGACGATCTACATCGACGGCAAAGACTATGGACCCACACCGGTGGGCAATGTGGCGCTGCCGCCGGGTCGGCACGGTGTGCGCGCGGTGACGCCGTCTGGCACGACGAAGGACTTCTCGATCTGGATCGAATCGGGAAAGACTTCGCCGCCGAAGCGAGTCGAGTGGTAGCGGGTCGCTGATCGGCGCGTGATAATCTCGCCGCCATGTTTCGAGGGGCGGCGCTCGCCCTCGCGGTGATCGCGGGCGAGATCCTGTTCGGACGCGTTGCATGGGCCGATGATCGACTCGCGCAGGTGCGCGCGGCGATCGACGCGTCGGACTATCTGGCCGCGCGCGCTGCGCTGGTCACCGTGCGCGACGCGGGCGGGTGCACGCCGGAGGAGACCGCGGCGCTGTACCTGCTGTCGGGGCGGGTCGAGGCCGCGCTCGGTGACAACCAGGCTGCCACGGACGCGTTCATGCATCTGCTGGCGCTGTCGCCGAAGGCCTCGCTGCCGCCGGGGATGTCGCCGAAGATCAGCGCGCCGTTCGATGCCGCGGTCGCGTCGCTCGCGCTCGAGCGGCCGCTCGAGGTGCGCGTCGAGACCTGGGGCGCGCCGCCGGCGATCTTGCTCGAGGTCGTGAGCGATCCGCTGCACATGGTCGCCCACGCGCGCGTCGTGTACGCGGTCGAGGGCGGGCCCGAGCAGACCGAGGAGGTCGCGGTCGCCGAGCGGACCGAGATCCCGCTGCACGCCGGTCTGCGCATCGCCGCGCGAGTCGCGGTGCTCGACGAGCACGGAAACCAGCTGGTCGAGCGGGGCAGTGACGCGCCGATCGTGATTACCGTCGCCCCACCGCCCGTCGTCGCGCCGCCGCCGCCGGCGGTGGTGCACGTGCGCGCCGTCGCGCGGCCGATCTATGTGCGCTGGTGGCCGTACGCCGCCGCGGGCGTGGTGCTCGGCGGCGCGGCCGGCTACTTCGCGTGGTCGGCGTACCAGACGGCGAGCGACCTCCAGCAGCTGGATCGCGAGAGCACGCTGCACTCGTGGCGCGAGGCCGACGAGCTACGCGATCGCGGCAAGCGCGAGACGCTGCTGGCCAACATCGGCTTTGTGGCCGCAGGCGCGTTCGCGGTCACCGCGGGTGTGATGGCGGTGGTCCGCCCGGGCAGCGAGACGCGCATGGTCGCGGCCCCGCTGCCCGGCGGTGGCGCACTGGCGGTCGGAGGTCGCTTCTGATGTGGCGTCCGGGCGCTGCGGCGATCGTCGGGTTCGTCGGTCTCGCCGCGTGCCGGTTTCCCGATGAGACCGGCGCGCGCTATGCGTGCGATGCCGACGGCGCGTGCCCCGCAGGCTTGAGCTGCGTCGACGACGTGTGCGTCCCGGAGCGTGGGACATGCGCGGTCGCGGTCGCGGTGACGGCCGGCGACCGGCACACCTGCGCGCTTCGCGACGACGGTACCGCGTGGTGCTGGGGGCGCAACTTCTCGGGCGAGCTCGGCGACGGCACCACCGACGATCACACCGCGCCGGTCCAGGTGATGGGCCCGACGCGGTTCGCAGCGATCGCCGCGGGCATCGATCACACGTGCGCGCTCACCCAGGAGGGCACCGTGTGGTGCTGGGGCAGCAATGCATCGGGGCAGCGCGGCGGCACGGTCAACGGCGGCGGGCCCGCGCAGGTTGCGGGGCTCGGGCGGGTCACCGCGATCGCGGCAGGCAATGCACACAGCTGCGCGCTGCTCGACGGTACGGTGTGGTGCTGGGGGGCCAACGGCTCGGGCCAGCTCGGCATCGGCACCAGGAGCCCGAGCCGTAGCCCGGTCTCGGTCAGCCTCGGCAACGTGCAGGAGATCGCGGTTCGAGGCGACACGACGTGTGCGATCGACCGCGGCGGCGCGCTGTCGTGCTGGGGCGACAACAGCGGCGGCCAGCTCGGCGATGGCACCACGCAGTCGCGCTCGATGCCGACGCCGATCGTGCTGCACGAGCCGATCGCGCAGGTCGCGCAGGTCGCGCACGTCGCGCTCGGGGACCAGTCGGTGTGCGCTCTCACCACGAGCGGCGCCGTGTACTGCCTCGGCCTGCCGTACGCGAACCCCGGCGATCCACCGGGGACGCCGCGCCACATCGACGTGCCTGTTGCCGCCGCATCGATCACCAGTGGCGGGCGGTTCGCGTGCGCGACGGCCGCGGGTGAAGGAGATGCGCGAAGCGTGTGGTGCTGGGGTGCCGACGAGAGCGAGCAGCTCGCCGACGGCGCGTTCGACGCGCACCTGACGCCGCTGGTGAGCGCGCACACCGGTGTGCTCGCCGGCGGGCACTCGCACCTGTGCAGCCTGTCGGCGGGCTCGATCTCGTGCAGCGGCGACAACGCGTTCGGCCAGCTCGGCAATGGTCATCGCACGACGCAGGGCAAGCCGCCCGCGCCGATCGCCGGGCTCGAGGGCATCACCTCGATCGCCGCCGGCGGCGGGCACAGCTGCGCGGTGACCGGCGGTGCCGGTGGGGTATCGTGCTGGGGCCGCAATGGCTTCGGCCAGATCGGCGACGGCACGAACGATGACCGCAGTCGCCCGACGCGCGTCGCGGGCGTCGATCACGCGCGCGAGGTGGTCGCGGGCGTCGATCACTCCTGCGCGCTCCTCGAGGATCAGACCGCGCGGTGCTGGGGCGTCAACGGGCGCGGCCAGGTCGGCGCCGGCACCAAGGCCGATCGCGAGCTGCCGCGCGCCGTGGGCCCGGCGGGCGCGCCGCTGGGAGGAATCGCGAAGCTCGTCGCCGGCGGCCAGCACACCTGCGCGCTGCTCGACGATCGCACCGTGCGGTGCTGGGGCGCCGGCGGCGTCGGGCAACTCGGCAACGGGGAAACGGTGGACTCGCCGGTGCCGGTGCAGGTCGTGGGCCTCATGGGCGTCGGGAACCTGTCGGGCGTCGTCGAGGTCGCCGTGGGCGACCGACACACCTGCGCGATCCTCGCCGCGCCCACGGTCGAGGAGCAGACCATCGCGTGCTGGGGCTACAACATCGACGGCGAGCTCGGCGATGGCACGACCTCCAACAAGCCCGAGCCGGTCCCGGTCGTCGGTCTGAAGGGCATCGTGCACATCCGCGCGCGCGGCGACTTTTCGTGCGCGCTCGACACCCACGGCATCGTGACGTGCTGGGGGTTCCCGCAGGATGGCCAGCTCGGCAACGGAGACACGACCGTCCACGCAAAGCCGGGGGCGTCCGTCGGGGAGGTGGTGGGCGCGACCCAGATCATGGCAGGCGGATCGCACGCCTGTGCGCTGTCGGGCGGCGCCCTCAAGTGCTGGGGCGCGAGCTATGCCGGCCAGGTCGGCACGGGCGACTATTCGCGCGTCATCGTACCGGTGGCGGTGTCGCTCTCCGGCGTGGCCAGCCTCGCCGGTGGCACCAACCATACCTGCGCGCTCCTCGAGGGCGGGCGCGTCACCTGCTGGGGCGAGGATCGCACCGGTCAGCTTGGCGACGGCAGCTTCGATCCCCACGCGCCGGTCGCGACGGAGCTGCCATGCCCATGACCCCGCGGATCGCGCATGCGATGTGCGGCGCGCTGGCGCTGGTCGCCGCCTGCGAGCTGCCGCACGACCGCGCCGCTGCAACGTGCGGCCCCGACGCGGACTGCCCCGCAGGCCAGGTCTGCGTCGATCAGGTGTGTGTCGCCGAGCCGTCGACGTGCGCGCAGGCCGTGAGCGCCGGCGATGGCCACAGCTGTGCGATCCGCGAGGATCACACCGCGTGGTGCTGGGGGCGCAACGAGGCCGGCCAGCTCGGGGACGGCACCGTCGACGATCGCACCGAGCCGGTCCAGGTCGCGGGCGCGACGAGCTTCACGGCGATCGCGGCCGGCTTCGACCACACCTGCGCGGTCGCCGAGGATCGGTCGGTGTGGTGCTGGGGCAGCAACGAGAGCGGCCAGGCGGGCAACGCCGCCGCGAGCCTCCAGCCGGTGCCGGTCGGCAACATCTCCGACGTCACGGCGATCACCGTCGGACGAGACCATAGCTGCGCGCTCACCGGCGACGGCCACGTGAAGTGCTGGGGCGCCAACGACAGCGGTCAGCTCGGCAACGGC
>DATIPJ010000867.1:0-1804 GCA_035472155.1 Kofleriaceae bacterium | reverse complement strand
CTGGTCGCGACCGCCGAGCGCGCGATCGCGCCGGTCGAGCGGCTCGTTCCCGAGCTGGCGGCGGCGGGCGATGCGCTGCGCCAGGCCGAGCTGCAGCTGCGTGAGACCGCCTCGGACTTGAACGCGTTCCTCTCGTCGCTCGAGGCGGAGCCGGGACGCCTCGAGCAGGTGGAGGGCGAGCTGGAGGAGCTGGCGGACCTTCGCCGCCGACACCGCGTCCAGACCTACGTGGAGCTGCTCGAGCGCGGAGAGGAGGCGCGGCGCGAGCTGGCGGCGCTGGACGACGGCCACGATCCGGTCGAGGCTGCCGCCGCGGAACTGCGCCGAGCGGAGGCGGATGTGAAGCGGCTCCAGGCCGAGCTCCACGATGCGCGCCAAGCGGCGGCCGAGCCATTTGCGACCGCAGTGGCGACGGAGCTGCGTGGCATCGGCCTCGGCGACGGCGAGTTCCAGGTCGTCCTCTCGGAGCGAGAGCCCGGTGCGACAGGCGTCGACGACGTCGGCTTCCTGATCCGCCCGAACCCGGGTCTGCCGTTCGGCCCGGTTGCCGAGACCGCATCCGGCGGCGAGCTGTCGCGCATTGCGCTCGCGATCGCGGCCGTCGCCGGCGGCGAGACGATGGTGTTCGACGAGATCGACGCCGGCATCGGCGGCACGACGGCGCATGCGGTGGCGGAGACGCTCCGCCGGCTCGCGGAGCGCGCGCAGGTCGTCACGATCACGCACCTCCCGCAGATCGCCACGGTGGCCGACCGTCATTTCCGGGTCGAAAAGGTGCCGGGCGACCCGACGCACACGCGCATCGAGCCCCTCGACGACGCGCAGCGACGCGACGAGCTCGAGCGTATGCTTGGCGGCGCAGAATTCCTCGCCTCGCTCGAACGATGAAGCTTCTTTCTCTCGTCCTCGCGCTCGCATTTCTCGCCGCCGGCACGGCGCAGGGGCGTTCGGAAGCAGCGTGCAAGTGGGGAGCGACGGCGTCCAAGGTGGGCTGCCTGGCGCCGTACACGCATTGCACGAAGGCACACCAGGCGGCCTACCGCCGTCATGCCTATTCGTGCCTCGGAGGGTACCTCCAGTACGACTACTCGCAGCTTCGGAGCAGACCGGTCCGCCAGCCGGCGTGCACCCTCACGCCGCAGCAGGGCACGCTGAAGCGGAACGGCTTTGGAGGCGTCCCGGCGTGGGGTAGCCCTGCGTCGCCCTTCATGCCCAGCCGCTCGCTCGTTGCGCCCGTCGAGTACGACGCCGGTCCGTACGCCGACTACGGCGTGTTCAAGGCGATGTGGGCGATCGACCCGCGATATGTCGGGCCGGTGCTGGTGCGTGGACGCCAGCTCGACGGCACCGACATCCTCAAGTTCGAGAAGGGCGAGCCCGGCTTCAGCGACTACACGCGCGCTCACCCGACGACGGAGCTGCACGAATCGGGCGGCTACGTCCATCCATCGGTCACGCGCGTCCAGGCCCTCGGCTGTTACGCGTACCAGGTCGACGGCATCGGCTTCAGCTACTCGATCGTCTTCCGCGCAGTCGGTTCTTGAGTACGGCGTCGCTGGAGCTGCTTGCGCCGCGCGCGCACGTGTGGGGGTTCCTCGCCGAGCCCTACCACCTCTCCGACTGGTGGCCCGGGATCACCGGCGTCGATCCCGATGTGCGCGGCTTCGCCCCGGGTGCGCGTTGGCAGGTCCACTCGACCAAGCGGAACATCTTCACCGGCCGGCGCGTGGTCGAGTCGATGGTGCTGATCCGCGAGATCGAGCCGTACGAGCGCTGGAGCTGGCACCTGCTCGCGCCGAAGCTC
>DATIPJ010000866.1:0-1920 GCA_035472155.1 Kofleriaceae bacterium | reverse complement strand
GCGGCCTCCTGGCCGCCCTGGTGCGCGGCGTCGAAGAACCCGTTGCCCAGGTTCTTCACGAGCAGCACCACGCGGTACTTGCCCTCGGCGAGGGCGGTGCCGGCGGACATGCATGCAGTCGCTAGCACTGCCGCCGCAATTCGTATCCAGTGGTTCTTCGTCATCGTCGATCTCCTTGGTTATCGTCGTCGGACGGCCTGCATTCGCTCAGGCCGCCTCGCGCAGGCGCAGGACGCTTCGCTCGTACGCGCGCACCGCGTCGAGCCAGGCCATGCCCACCGGAACGCCGCTGCGCTCGCAATAGTGATCCCAGACCGCTCCCCATGGCAGCGATTTTTGCTCCTCGAGCAGGGCCAGGCGCGCCGTGAAGTCGCCGCGCGCCTCGATCTCGGCGAGCCGCGCCGCGGGCTCGAGCAGCGCCCGGAGCAGCGCGCGGCGCACGTTGCGCGTGCCGATCACCCACGCGGCGACCCGGTTGATGCTCGCGTCGAAGAAGTCGAGCGCGATCGCCACCCGGTCGAGCGCGTCGCCGCGCACCAGCTCGTTGGCGATCGCCTGGGTCTCGTCGTCAAGGATCACCACGTGGTCGCTGTCCCAGCGCACGGGGCGGCTGATGTGCAGCAGCACGCCGTCGACGAACTCGATCACCGACGAGATCTTGTCGGCCACCGACTCGGTCGGATGGTAGTGGCCGCTGTCGAGGCAGACCATGAGCTTGTTGCGCGTGGCGTACGCGAGGTACAGCTCGTGCGAGCCGACGGTGTAGGCCTCCACGCCGAGGCCGAACAGCTTGCCCTCGACCGCATCGCGGTGATGCTCCCGCGGAAGCGGGGTCGCCAGGATCTCGTCGAGCGACTCGACGAGGCGGCGCCGCGGGCCGAACCGATCGTACGGCGTGTCCTTGCTGCCGTCGGGGATCCAGATGTTGGTCACCGACGGCGCGCCGAGCGACTTGCCGAAGTGGGCGCTGACCACGCGACAGGCGCGACAGTGGTCGATCCAGTATCGCCGGATCGCCGGGTCGCGATGCGAGAGCGTGCCGTCCTCGCTGCGCGGGTGCGAGAACAGCGTCGGATTGAAGTCGAGGCCGATGCGGCGGTCGCGGGCCCAGTCGACCCAGCGCTGGTAGTGCTCGGGCCGGATCTCGGTGCGATCGACGAGCCGGTTCGACTCGAGGTAGCTCGCGTGCAGATTGAACCGCTTGGGCCCCGGGATCTGCGCCATGGCCAGGTCGGCGTCGGCGCGCAGCTCGTCGGCGGTTCGCGCGCGGCCGGGGTAGTTGCCGGTGGCGGAGATGCCGCCGGTCAGCGGGCCCTCGGGGTTCTCGAAGCCGCGAACGTCGTCGCCTTGCCAGCAGTGCATGGAGATCGCGATCTGGTCGATCCGGGCGAGCGCTCGCTCGGTATCGACGCCGAGCGCGCTGTAGACGTCCCGGGCTCGGAAATACGCTACTTCGATCGACTCCGCACTCCCTCCGGGAGTGCTGCGCGCCCCGGCAGGGCCGGGGCTTGCGATCGCTGGATTGCGGTCATTGCGTTCCATGGAGGGGCCTTTCAAGCCGTGGCGGCGCTACCGGCCGCGTGCGGGCGTGGGTGGAACGAAGCAAAGCGCTCGAGCGCGTGGTCGGGCACGGGCGTCTGGGGCTGGTAGTCCTGGGCGGCGAACGACCGGCGGATCAGCGCGCGCGCCGCGTCGAGCGACGACAGGGCACCGAGCCCGATCAGCTGTACGCAGGCATTGCCGAGCGCCGAGGTCTCGACGGGGCCGGTCCGCACCGGCAGCTCGCAGGCATCGGCGGCGAGCTGGTTGAGCAGCTGATTCCGGGATCCGCCGCCGGCGATGTGGATGCGCGACGCCGGACGGCCGCGCAGCGACGCCAGCTCGCCGGCCACGGCGCGGTACGACAGGGCGAGGCTCTCG
>DATIPJ010000865.1:0-5809 GCA_035472155.1 Kofleriaceae bacterium | reverse complement strand
CCTGCACCTGCGCTGTCTGCGCCCGCACCGTCGGTGCCTGCGCCGTCGGTGCCTGCGCCGTCGGTGCCTGCACCGTCGGTGCCTGCGCCGTCGGTGCCTGCGCCGTCGGTGCCTGCGCCGTCGGTGCCTGCACCGGTCGCGCCGCCGGCGGCCGAGCCATCGACGGGCCAGCCGGTACACCTCAGGGTCAACTCGACCCCATCGGGCGCAAGCGTGACGTTCGGCGGGGAGGTTCGCGGCAAGACGCCCTACAACGCTGAGCTCCCGCGCAGCTCGACGCCATTCGAGGTCACCATCTCGCTACCGGGCTACCAGCCTCTCCAGCGTCTCGTCGTGCTCGACAACAACGTGCTTCTCTTGATCCACCTCGATCCAGTGCCAAAGCCACCGCCGGCGCGGTGAGCCAATCCGTATTCGCCGGTCGGCCGCTCCGGCGTCAGAACTGCGCTTCCTCGGTGCTGCCGTGCAGCGCCAGCGTCGAGGCCGTGCCCGCCGACAGCACCTCGGCGACCTGGTCGAAGTAGCCCGTGCCGACCTCGCGCTGGTGGCGCGTGGCGGTGTAGCCGCTCGACTCGGCGGCGAACTCGGCCTGCTGGAGCTCGGAGTACGCCGCCATGCCGTGGGTCTTGTACTTGCGCGCCAGCTCGAACATCCCGAAGTTGAGCGCGTGGAAGCCGGCCAGGGTGACGAACTGGAACTTGTAGCCCATCGCGCCGAGCTCGCGCTGGAACTTGGCAATGGTGATGTCGTCGAGGTTCTTCTTCCAGTTGAACGACGGTGAGCAGTTGTACGCGAGAAGCTTGTTGGGGAACTGGCGGCGGATCGCCTCGGCGAACTGCTTGGCCTGCGCCAGGTTCGGCGTCGAGGTCTCGCACCACACCAGGTCGGCGTAGGGCGCGTACGCCAGGCCGCGCGCGATCGCGGTCTCGATGCCGCTGATCAGCCGGTAGAAGCCCTCGGCGGTGCGCTCGCCCTTGACCACGAACGGCCGGTCGCGCTCGTCGATGTCGCTGGTCAGGAGCTTGGCGCTGTCGGCGTCCGTGCGCGCGACGACCAGCGTGGACACGCCGCTGATGTCGGCGGCCAGGCGCGCGGCGGTCAGCGTGCGGATGAAGTGCCCGGTCGGGATGAGCACCTTGCCGCCCATGTGGCCGCACTTCTTCTCGCTGGCCAGCTGCTCCTCGCAGTGGACGCCCGCGGCGCCGGCATCGATCATCGCCTTCATCAGCTCGAAGGCGTTGAGCGGGCCGCCGAAGCCGGCCTCGGCGTCGGCGACGATCGGTACCAGCCAGTTGCGCTCGTCCTTGCCCTCGGCGTGGTCGATCTGATCGGCGCGCAGCAGCGCCGCGTTGATCTTGCGCACCACCGCCGGCACGCTGTCGACGGGATACAGGCTCTGGTCGGGGTACATCTGGCCCGCGGTGTTGGCGTCCGCGGCGACCTGCCAGCCCGATAGATAGATCGCCTTGAGCCCGGCACGGACCTGTTGCACGGCCATGTTGCCGGTGAGCGCGCCGAGCGCGGCGACGTGATCGTCGCCATGGAGCTGCTCCCACAGCCGGCGCGCGCCGAGCTTGGCGATCGTGTGCTCGACCGGATAGGTGCCGCGCAGGCGCTCGACGTCGGCCTTGCTGTACGGCCGCGTGATCCCGTCGAAGCGCTTGTCATGGATGGCAGTGAGATCGGAAGAGTGGCTGGTCATCGACAGTCTCCTGGCTTGGAATGGCTGGCAAGTAGAGGGCTCCCACCTGACGAGGACAATGGACGCTCTCCACGATCCAACGGATAGCCGACGATGATGCGACTCGTCAATTCATGTTAATCAGAGTGCTAGTCAGCGTTGTTCATGATTGTCAAAGATACATGGGTCACGCAGTCAATGATCAACCACACCTCGCCGTGCTCGGGCGCGCGGTGTTGCGCAGGGGCACCGATCGCGCACCTGCGCTCATCGACACCGCGCGCGCTCATCGGCACCGTGCGCGATCGCCGTTCCACGACTCGGTCTGCCCGCCCCGCAGGGAGCACGAGGGGAGACCATCCGGGGATCGGGCCGTACTGATCATGTGAACAGCGCCTGGGCGCCACGTACCCCTTGATAGCTGTCGATGCGGCGATTGGTCAACGACGATCCAATAGCTGATTGGTTAACCAAGTTTGCTGTTGTCAATGACTCATGGTTGCGTAGTAAACTGTGTCAATGACACGGACGGCCAGTCCGCGGGAGCGCGCCTCGCAACCTGTTCGCCTGGGCGCCAAGGTCCGGGCGCTGCGCCGCCGCGAGGGCCTCACCCAGGTGCAGCTCGCCGAACAGCTCGGCGTGTCGGCGAGTTATTTGAACCTGATCGAGGCCAACCGGCGGCCGCTGCCGGCAAATCTGTTGATCAAGCTCGCGCAGCTGTTCGGCGTCGACGTGAGCGCGTTCGCCACCGATGACGACGCGCGGCTGGTCGCAGACCTGACCGAGGCGTTCGCCGATCCCGTGCTCGAAGGCTACGACCTGACGTCGGTCGACATCCGCGAGGTCGCGGCCGCGAGCCCCGAGGCGGCGCGGGCGGTGCTGGGGCTGTATCGCGCGTATCAGACGGCGCGCTCGAATGCGGATGATTTGTCGACCCAGTTGCGCGATGGCGAGGCCGAGCCGCAGCCCGACGGAGGCCGCGCGCCGTCGCATATTCCGAGCGAGGAGGTCAGCGACTACCTCCAGCGCGTCGGTAACCACTTCCCCGATCTCGAGACCGCCGCCGAACAGCTCGCGGCGCGCGCCAAGCTCGCCAGCGACGATCTCTACGCCGGCCTGATCCGGTATCTCGATCAACAGCTCAGGGTGAGCGTCCAGATCGCGCACTGGGAGGCGCAGCGCGGCGTGCTGAGGCGCTACGACCCCGAGCGCAAGACGCTGATCTTGTCGGAGCTGTTGCCGACGCGCAGCCGCACGTTCCAGCTCGCGCACCAGATCGCGATCATCACGCTCGGCGACCTGCTCGATCGCCACGTCGCCGACGGCCGGTTCGCCTCGGCCGGCGCGCGCGTGCTCGCCAAGGTCGCGCTCGGCAACTACTTCGCAGGCGCGGTGCTGATGCCGTACGCGGCGTTCCATCACGCCGCGCGCGACGAGCGCTACGACATCGACGTGCTCGGCCGGCGGTTCCGCGTCGGGTTCGAGCAGGTCTGCCATCGGCTGACCACGCTGCGCCGCCCGGGCGCTGAGGGCGTGCCGTTCCACATGATCCGGCTCGACGTCGCCGGCAACATCTCCAAGCGGTTCTCGGCGTCGGGGATCCGGTTCGCGCGGTTCAGCGGTGTGTGCCCGCGCTGGAACGTGTTCAGCGCATTCCTCACGCCCGGGATGATCCGCATCCAGGTCTCGCGGATGCCCGACGGCAACGCGTATTTCTGCATCGCGCGCACGATCCAGAAGGACGCGGGCGGCTACCACGCCCAGCAGCCGGTGCAGTCGATCGGGCTCGGCTGTCAGATCGAGCACGCGCGGCAGCTGGTGTACGCCGACGGCGTCAACCTCGACAGCCGCGACACGCTGGTGCCGGTCGGCGTGACGTGCCGGCTGTGCGAGCGCACCGACTGCGACCAGCGCGCGGTGCCGTCGCTGAAGGTCCCGCTGCACGTCGACGAGAACCAGCGCGGGATGTCGCTCTACACCGCGGTCGAACGATAGCGGCGACGCGCGCGCGAGCGGCCATCGCGCGGGTGCACACGCGCGCACGCAGCTACGCGAACAGCTTGAACATCCACTTCACCATGCGCGTCACCTTGGGGCCGTACGGCGGATAGACGCTCTTGAGGACGTCCATCCGGCCCTGACGCAGCACGGAGCGCTCGTGCGAGAACGCGCGGAAGCCGTGGAAGCCGTGATAACTGCCCATGCCGCTCGCGCCCACCCCGCCGAACGGCAGGTTCGAGTTCGCGAAGTGGATCACCGCGTTGTTGATGCACGTCCCGCCGGCGGTCGTGTTGTCGATGACGGTGTCGATCGCCTTCTGGTCGTGGGCGAACACGTACAGCGCCAGCGGCTTGTCGCGCGCGGTGATCATCGGCGGCACATCGTCGAGCTTCTTGTAGGTGAGGATGGGCAAGATCGGGCCGAAGATCTCCTCGGCCATCACCGGCGCGTCGGCGGAGACGCCGGTCAGCACGGTCGGAGCGATGTAGCGCTGCTCGGCGTCGCTGCCGCCGCCGACCTCGACCTTGGCGCCCGCGCTGACCGAGTCGTCGAGCATCTTCTTCAGTCGGTCGAAGTTGCGCGTGTTGATCACGCGGCACAGATCGGGCGACTTCTTGCGGTCATCCTCGCTCGCGCCGTACATCGCACCGATCGAGCGGCGCAGCTCGTCGACCAGCGCGCCGCGGCGCTGCTCCGAGACCAGCACGTAGTCGGGCGCGATGCAGGTCTGGCCGGCATTGACGAACTTGCCCCACACCAGCCGGTTCGCCGTGGTCGGCAGGTCGGCGGAGTCGTCGATCACCGCCGGCGACTTGCCGCCGAGCTCGAGCGTCGTCGATGCCAGGTGCTTGGCGGCGGCCTCGGCGACGATCTTGCCGACCCGCGTGCTGCCGGTGAAGAAGAAGTGATCGAATGGCAGCGCGAGCAGGCGCTGGGTCTCCGCCGGCCCACCCTCGACGACCGCGACCTCGTCCTCGGAGAACGTGGCGCCGATCAGCTCGGCGAGCAGCGCCGAGGTGTGCTCGGTGAGCTCGGACGGCTTGCACACGACGCAGTTGCCCGCAGCGATCGCGGCGACCAGCGGCGCGATGACCAGCTGGAACGGGTAGTTCCACGGCCCGATGATCAGCACCACGCCCTTGGGCTCGTAGTGGATCCAGCTCTGGGTGCCGAGCAGCGCCATCGGCGTCGGAACGCGCTGCGGCTGCATCCACGTGCGCAGCGACTTGATGGCGTCCTTGATCTCGACCATCGCCGGGTAGAGCTCGGTCAGATCGACCTCGGTCGCCGATTTGCTGAAGTCCTTGAAGATCGCCTCGCGGATCGCCGGCTCGCGCGCCAGGATCGCGGCGCGCAGCTTCTCCAGCTTTGCGACCCGCTCGGCGGCGGTCGTGCGTTTCACCGTCGCCTGGTGGGCGCGCTGCTTTGCGAAGAGCTGCTCGATGCGCGGATCTTCGGCCTTGATCGATGGAGTCGCCATGCAGGGAGCCTCACACCCGCCCGCCCCCCGCGCAACGATCATCGACGGCGCGGGATTCTCGCTGCGATGCCGGCGTCTCACGACGCTGCGACTGGCCGCGCATCGCCCGCCGTCGACGCCCGTCGGCCGTCACGACCGTGTAACCAGGCACGACGTCGTGGCCGTGCTGTACAGCGTGCCGTCGGCGCCCACCAGCCGCGCGTCCGCAGTGGCGATCCGCCGCCCGGTGTGGACCACGCGGCCCTCGGCCCGCAGCACGCCGCTCGTCGACAGCACCGCGCGCAGGAAGCGGACCTGGAGATCGAGCGTCGTGTACGTCTCGCCCGGGCCGAGCGTGGTATGGACCGCGCAGCCGAGCGCCGAGTCGAGCAGCGTCGCCGACCAGCCGCCGTGCACCGTACCGATCGGGTTGTACTGCCACTCGGCAGCTCCACCCTCGAACACCGCGCGACCGTGCTCCGCCTCGACGAGCGCAAACCCCAGCGTCGCCGTGATCGGCGGCGCGGGCAAATCCTTGGTCACGATCCGGCGGATCACCTCGAGCCCGCTGAGACTCGCCAGCTGTTGGAGGTCAGTGATCGGCAGCAGGTACTCGTACGTCCGGGTGCGTGACGGAAAGCTCATGGCTACTGTTGTAACCCGGCCGT
>DATIPJ010000864.1:0-4628 GCA_035472155.1 Kofleriaceae bacterium | reverse complement strand
CACGATCGCGGGCGTCGCGTCGCCGTGGACGGTGACCGTGTGCTTGCGCGCGTTGATCGCGGCCTGGCACTGGGTGAGCGCTTCCTCGACGATCGAGCCGAGCTGCACGGGCTCGCGCCGCAGCTCGAGCTTGCCGGCGGTGAACCGCGCGACGTCGAGCAGGTCGTCGACCAGCCGCGTGATGTGCTGGACCTGGCGCTGCACGATCCGCCGGATCCGCTCGGGCACCGGCTTGTCGGGATCGTGCTCGAGCACCTCGACCGCGGTCTGCAGCGGCTGGAGCGGGTTGCGCAGCTCGTGGGCGAGGATCGCGAGGAACTCGTCCTTGCGGCGATCGGCCTCGGCGAGCTGCTGCATCTGGCGCTCCATCACCTCGGCCTCGAACCGGCGGCGCTGGGCGTGGAGCTCGCGCTCGTGCGCGCGGGCCTGGGCCTCGCGCAGCTCCTCGGCCTTGGACGCGAGCTCGATCGTGCGCTCCTGGAGCTGGACGAACACGGTCGCCTTCGCGCGCAGCACCTCGGGCCGGATCGGCTTCATCAGGAAGTCGAACGCGCCCAGCTCGTAGCCCCGGATCACCGCGTCGTTCTCCCACGACAGCCCCGTGATGAAGATGATCGGCGTCGCGCGGTTGCGCTCGCGCGTTCGCACCAGCTTCGCCGTTTCGAAGCCATCCATTCCGGGCATCGCGACGTCGAGGATGATCAGCGCGAAGTCCTGCTCGAGCAGCCGGCCGAGCGCCTCCACCCCCGAGTGCGCCAGCACCATCTTGCGGCCGAGCGGCGAGAGCGCCGCCTCGATCGCGATCAGGTTGGTCTGGTGATCGTCGACCACGAGGATGTCGCGGCCGTACGTGATGCGCAGCGGCTCATCCTCCTCGGTCGGTAGGCGGTTGGACATCAGCGTGCTGGGTGTAGGCAAGCCTGCGCTCCGATCTCCTCGACGCACCCTCGGCGGCTACGCACGGCCGGCACGCAAGCCGAGATTGGACAGCGCGCCCCTCGTCCGCTCAGTGCGGGGTAGGTCCGGCGTAATAAGCACCGCACAGCGCCTTGTGCATGCCATATGCCCGAAAACCTGCAGCTACGAGCCCATGTTCCCGGGCTCTTCCGCACCGGGGCTGTGCGCCAGAGCCCGGGTGTGCCATGGCGCTCGGTGCGCGCTCGTGCCTCGTTACCCAGAACCTTCTGGAACCAGAAGGCGATCGAGCGACATGTCGACCCGGCTCTGCACCAGGCGCACGATCGAATCCACCTCCGCCGGCGAAATCTGTAGGCGCGCCGCCAGCTCCGTGCGGATCGCCGTCCCAAGCACCTCGCGGGCCTCCGCCAGCCAGCGCGCCGCGGTTGCGCGATGCACTCCGTACAGCTTCCCCACCTGATCGATGCTCCAGCCGTCGATCAACTGGTACCGCAGCAGCGCGCGCGATCGTGCGTCCAGCCCGGCCAGCGCCGCGCGCAGCGCCCCATCGACTGCATCGTGATACTGCGCGCGCAGAAAACTGATCTCCGCGTCATCGTTTGGCAGCATGCGGTCGAAGAACTCGTGGTCCGCGATCGCGATCTCCCGGCGCCCGCGGTTGATCGCCCGGATCAGCGCGCGCGTCGCCATCACGCGGATATAGCCGCGGAGATCCCCGCGCCCCGCATACTCGCGCAACGCGGCGCGGCGCGGCGGCTCATCCACCAGCAGGATCCGCCGCAGCTCGGCATGGATCTCCGTCGTCTGGTCCGGCGTCGCATGCAGCTTCAGCGCAACATGCTTCAGCTCGCGCGCCAGGACGTCGTCGATCCGCGCGATCGCCCCCTCGCCACCATCGCAGCACGCGATCGCCAGGTAGACATCGGCCCCGCGGATCGCCGCCACCGCCGCCACCGCCGCGTCCGCGCTGGTCGGCGATCCGATCCGCCGCGCAAGCTCCCCTCCAAACCGCTCGGGCGCCACGTCGATCTCCGGCCATGCCGCGAGCCCTGCCTCCCATTGCGCCACCACCGCCGCCGTCACCGCCGTCATCGCTTCTTCCCCGCCGAGCGCCTCTCCGACCGACGCGGCGGCCGCGGCGAGAAAGCTCTGGGTAAGCGCACGACCGGGCTCCACGACCACGGCAGCATACCCGAGCCCCGGCCCCCTCGCGGCAGACGCCGACGATCGACCGGCGCCGGCTCAGAGAAGGTCGGCGGTTCGAGCGCTCGCCGCCTTCAGTCGCACGCGGGAACCAGATCCTGCCCGCCGAAGAACTCGTCGACCAGTGCCTTCCACGCCCGCGCGTTCTCGACGGGCCCGCACTTGAACGCCGCGCGCGACACCTTCCCCGACACCAGCATCTCACTCTGCTCGCGCAGGTAGCGCACCGCCAGCTCCGCCGCATACTCGTGCACACCGTTGCCGTTGTTGGGCTGAAATGCGTAGTACGTCCCGCCGCGCACGGTTGTGCTGTTCGGCGCGTACGGCGCCAGACACGTCACCGTGAGCGCCTTGCCGCAGCGCTCCACGATCGCGTCGTAGTCCGACTGCAGGTGCGCCGCCGACCAGTCCGCATGATCCTCGTCATTATTGTGAAACAGCTCGTGGATGATCGTCTCGCGGACCCCCGCGGCGTTCGTCAGCAGCGAGCCCTCGACGTTGTAGTGGATCTCCCACCCCGACGCGTAGGCGCTCGGCGTGTGCTTGTCGATCGAACGCACGAACCGCACCGCCAGCCCGCGCCAGCGATAGCGCGGCGCCGGCCGCCCGGCGAACAGCTGCCCGAGCAGCCCATCGATCGAGCGCATCGCCTCCGCGGTCCACGCCAGATGCCGGCGATACCCGCCGATCGGCAGCTGCGGCACCAGGTGGATCCGCCCGCGGTATCCGCCGTCCATCACCTCGTCCACCCCGACCCCGGCCAGGTCCCCCAGGTCCGCCCACAGCGCGAGGGCGATCTCCTTCGCCTTCCCATCCGAGCGATACGCGCGCCCGATCACGCACTCCACATCACCGCAGTCATCGCCCCCCGGCAGGATCGCCTTCACCTCCGCGAGCTCGATCCTCGGAGACCCTGCCGCCGCCGCGGGTGCTTCCACTTTGGGTGCTGCCGCCGGTGGCGCTGCCGCTGCGGGTGCTTCCGCTGCTGGGGTTTCCGATGCCGATGCAGCCGATGCGGATGCCGGTGTCGTCGATGCAGCCGACGCCGATGCCGGTGTTGCCGACGCAGGCGTCGCCGATGCGGGTGTCGGCGTCGGGTTCGCGCACGCGGTGGCGATCGCCACCGAGGCTACGAACACGGGCACGACGAAGCGCATCCCACTATCGTAACCGAGGATTGCGCGGGCGTGTATTCCATCACCCAACGCTGGAATCGTGCGCTCGCATCCCGCGCGCGTGCGCGGCGATTCGCCTCGATCGTGTGGCGCTCCGGAGCACAACGGGAATCGACGCCGCGCTCGTCGCGTGGCTTGCCTTCGCGTGCGCACCACGGCCAGAATCGCGCGCGGTGACGCGTATGAAATCCCGCATTGAAACATTCGTAATTTCCGCGGCGATCGTCGGAGTCGGATTGGCCGTCGTGCTCGGCGCCCCTCGATTGTTCGCGGCACCCGCGGCCAAGGCCGTGCCGGCGCTGACGCCGTACGTCGAGGCGCACACGCACTTCGAAGCGAAGGATCCAGAGGGCTCGGTGCGGTCCGCGCTCGCCGCGCTGACCCGGCAGAACGCCGCGATGATCTTGTTCCAGATGCCGCCCGACACCTTCGATCACGAGGGGCACTACGACGCCGAGGTGATCCTCGCCGAGGCCAAGAAGCATCCGGGCAAGATCGGTGTCCTCGGCGGCGGCGGGACCCTCAACGCCATGATCATCCAGGCCGCCGCGACCGGCGACGCCGGCCCCGACGTGCAGAAGAAGTTCAAGGCTCGCGCCGAGGAGCTGCTCCGCGAGGGCGTCATCGGGTTCGGCGAGATGACCGCCGAGCACTACGCGGGCGGCACGCCCTATCAATATGCGCCTGCCGATCATCCGCTGTATCTCTTGCTCGCGGATATAGCGGCCCAGCACGGCGTGCCGATCGACCTCCACATGGAGGCGGTGCCCGAGGACATGCCGCTGCCCGCGGCCCAGAAGTCGCCGCCGAACCCGCCGCGGCTCCACGCCAACATCGCCGCGTTCGAGCGGCTCCTCGCCCACGACCCGCGCGCCGAGATCATCTGGGCGCACGCGGGCGCCGACGGAACCGGGCAGCGAACGCCCGAGCTATGCCGTCGCCTGCTCAAGGCGCACGCGAATCTCTACATGGAGATCAAGACCGATCCGCACGCGCAGGGCATGAACTACCCGCTCGCCGACGGCAAGATCAAGCCCGAGTGGCTGGCGCTGTTCACCGAATTCCCCGACCGCTTCGTGATCGGAAGTGACCAGCACTATCCGGAGCCCGATGGGCCCGACCAGCGCTGGCAGGAGGCCGTGGGGCTGCTCAATCAGCTGCCTCCGGCCGTGCGCCGCAAGATCGGAACGGAGAACGTCGCCCGCATCTACGGGCTGGCCCAGCTGCGCCCGGGCGCAAAGAAGTAGCGGAGGCAGCCATGAAGCGGCGTGACCTGTTCAAGACCTCGCTGGCGGCCTCCGCCACCGCGGCGCTGTCCCGCGGTGCCGGCGT